>NZ_JBAQWU010000061.1:0-2430 GCF_049299075.1 Gordonia sp. (in: high G+C Gram-positive bacteria) | reverse complement strand
GCCCGGTGGGCTATCGGCCGGTCGGCTAATGGTCGGGCGGGTTCGGGTGGTCGGGCAGGTGCGGACCAGTCGGGTGCGGGCGGCAACGGGTGGTCGTGCGTGTGCGACGGTACGACGCGCGGGATCGGCGCGGAGGTCATCGGCGCTGGGGTCGTCGGCGCTGCTGGGGTCATTGGCGCTGCTGGGGTCATTGGCTCCGCGCCGACGCGCGAGAGGTCGATGCCCTCGCCGCCGAGCCACGGCGGCAACATGGTTGCTGCTAGACCGGTGGGTGGGCTCGTCGGTGTTTCGGTCATGGTTCCCCCTCAGTGATCGCTTCGGAACGGACCGATCCGTCCGAGGTGCGAACGTTAGCGGCCGGTGTGCGCGCCACGCCCGAGAAATCGGTAACGGAACCGAACTTTGCTGCCGTGCGTCCAAGTACTTGTGCGTGTTGATCGGGCGTCGGTCGCGACACGCCCGAACGGCGCGTGATGGAACCGGAATACCCGGGGCATGCGTCTAAGCGATATGAGAACCGTCGCAGAGCCACCGCCCGCTGGTGCGGTGCCGTCGATCCTGGACGGCGCCGCACTGAGTCATGCCGCGTCGTCGTGTGGTGGCCTTGTGGTCACGACGACCGCCGATGGCCTGCCGGTCGGAGTCAGGATTTCCCAGGCGCAGTTGTCGGTGAGCTTAGACGTGGTGGCCGAGCGGATCGTCGCGCTATGCGCGCTGGCCGCGGCGAGCAGCGCGCATCAGCGCCGACTGTCACTCGCGGCCGCAGGTACGGCGCGCGAAGTGCTTGACGCTTTGGGGCTGCCCGACCGCAGTGGGCTGCTCCGGGCCGAAGCGGCGGTCGATCGCTGGTGCGGGACCGGGGCACGACGATGACGCGCACGATGGACCAGATCACTGCCGACGCGGCCGCGCATCTGGCTGTGCTGGAGCGGCTACACCGGGACCTGACCGGGTTGTCGGTGACGGCCCGCGCCGACGATGGACGGATCGCCGTCCGGGTGGACGCGACCGGAGCCCTGGTCGGGCTGCGGCTGCTGGCCGGCGCCGGGCAGGGCGATGCCAGCAGGCTGGGTCATTTGATCGTGGCGGCCGCGGCGGCCGCTGCGCGTGAGCTGTATACCCGGCGCGCCGACCTGACCGCAGAGTTTCTGAGCGAGTTCGGCGACACGCCGGACGCTGCGGGAACCGAAGACGCGTCCGGTGCGTCTAATCCCTGACCGTCGGACACCGAAAGTGAGGAGAAGCAGATGGAACAGGTAACTGTGGTCGCCGGGGCCGTGGAGTCGTTCGCGGCAACCTCGGCGGCGTTGTCTGCCGCCACCGCTGCGGCCGGGGCCGCTGATACCGCGGCGGGGGCTGCGCTGATGACAGGTGCGTTCGGCTTGATCGGACAGGAGTTCCTGGCCGCCTTCTCGCTCGCGCAGGCCAACCATCTCGCCTCAGTCGGCGCCCTCGCCGCAGTCCAGGCCGCCACCGCGGGCGCCGCGACAGCAGGCTTAGGGGCGCTGCAGGCCGCCGACCTGGCTGGCAGCGCGGGGATCGGTCCGGCATGAGTGCGCCGGGGGTTCTCGCCGAGCCGACGATCGGCCAGTTGCTGGCGCCCACCGGGCTCACCGAACTCCTTGACGCCACCCCGGCCCAGCTGCTCGACGGCCTCGGTCTCGGCCACCTCGCCGATACGCTGCCGCCGCTGCCCGACCTCTCCGGCCTGGACATGTCGGATCTGCGGAGCCTGCTGGCCCCGCCCGGTCTTGCGGCCCCGCCCGGTATTCCGGCGCTACCCGCGCTCGATCCGCTGGCGCTGCTCGCCCCGTTGGGTGAACTACTGCGCACTTTCGGTACTGGCACGCTGCCCGGCGGTGTGGGTGATCCGACGACGCAGCTCACCGGCCTGACCTCGGCGTTGCAGTCCGGGATCGGTGCGGTGACCGGCGCCGTGCAAGCGCTCTCCGGGCTGTGGTCCGGACAGTCGGCCACCGGGGCGGGGGTCAAGTCGATGACTTCCGCAGCCGATGCCGGGCTGCTGGCCGGGCAGGGTGCGGCGATGACCACCGATATTCAGGCCGGGCTGGCGATTGTCGGCGCGGGACTGGTCTCCTTGCAGGGCGTGATCGTGAAGACCGCGACGCTGATCGCCGCAACGATGCCTGCCATCATGACTCCGCCGGGGCAGCTCGCAGTTCTCGGATTCGCCGCGGAAGGCCTGGCCGAGGGAATGACCGTGGTGGCTGCCACGCGCGCGCAGCTTGCGGTTCCGACCGCCAAGATGGCCGTCGACGGCACGCCGGTGTCGGTCACCCCACCGCCGATCAGCGCGGACACGGTGTCGGCGATAGTGCAGGCGGCAATACCGCTGGGCACCGCGGCGCTGCAGGTCGCCGGACAACTCGTCGCCGCTGCGGTACCGGCTGCTACGGGCCACCCCGTCGG
>NZ_JBAQWU010000060.1:0-1958 GCF_049299075.1 Gordonia sp. (in: high G+C Gram-positive bacteria) | reverse complement strand
CCACCGGACAGTCCGGTGACCCGGCGGTCACCGGCCCCAGGCAACTGGACCAGCTCAAGCATCTCGGCGACGCGCGCGTCGATCTGGGCCCGCGGCCATTTGCGCATCCGCAGCCCGTACGCGATATTCGCCGCCACGGTGCGACCGGAGAACAACTGCCCATCCTGAAAGACCACACCGAAGTCACGGCGGTGTACCGGCACCTGCGCCAAGTCCTGACCGTCCCACGCCACGGTGCCCGCCGCGAGCGGCTGCAGCCCGGCGATCGCCCGCAGCAAAGTCGACTTGCCGCACCCGGACGGCCCGAGCAGTGCCGCGACACCACTGCCCGACGCGCCCACCGACCAGTCGAGGCCGTCGATCACAGTTGTCGATCCGTAGCGAACCGTCACCTCGTGCAAGGTCAACTCGCCCATCAGCGGCCGCCCGCCGCAGCCGCCGAACTACGCGGTGCGGCCAACTCCACGACGAGGACCACGCATGCGCTCACAGCCACCAACAGTACGGAGGCCGCCATCGCCGCGGCGAGGTTATCGGCACCCGGACGACCCATGAGTGCACCGATCAGCACCGGCAACGTCGTCGTGTTCGAGCGGGCCAGGAACGTCGTCGCCCCGAACTCGCCCATTGCCATCACGAACGCGAAACCCGCTGCGGAGCACAGAGATCGGCTGATCATCGGCAGATCCACCGTCCAGAAGACCCGAACGGGCCCCGCCCCGAGCACCGCGGCCGCCTCACGTCTGCGCTGCGGGACCTCGGCGAGCGCCGGGACCACCATGCCGATGACCACTGGGATCGCGATGAGCGCCTGTACCGCCGGGATCAGCAACGGCGAGGATCCCACCTCGCGCGGCAGATACGTCGTCAGCACCACGTAGCCGAAACCCAGGGTTACTGCGCTCACTCCGAGCGGCAGAATCGCCAATGCCGCACCAGCTTTCGCGATCGGGTCCCGGCGCCGAGTCACCGCCAATGCAGCGACCATCCCGACAATGAGCGCGACCACCATCGCCGCCAGCGCGCTGGTCACCGAGTACCAGAGCGAATCGATGATCGACACCCCCGACTCGTCGGCGAACAGCAGCCGGTACCCCGACAACGACCACCCGCCACCTGGCCGCAGCGACCGGAGCACCAGCGACCCGATCGGCACCACGAGCCAGAGCGTCGTCCACACCAATACCGCGACCACCGGCAGCCAGCCCCGTCCGCGGGGACGTTGTCGCCGACCGCCACGGTCGCTGACCGGCGGCACCCGACGCCCGAGCACCCGGGCGAGCACCAGTGCGCCGACCACCAGCAGAATCTGCAGCAGCGAAAGCGAGACCGCTTCGGGGATCGCGAAGTAGCCGACGGCCTGCTGGTAGATCTCCGTCTCCAAGGTTCGAATACGCCCGTCACCGAGAATCACGATGACACCGAAACTGGTGGAGCAGAACAGAAAAACCAGAGCCGCCGCGGCTGCAGTCGCCGGCAGCAGCCGAGGCGCGGTGACGTCGAGGAAGGCGCGGAGCGGCGAGGCGCCCAGCGCGCGGGCGGCCACCACCGTCTGCGGATCGAGTTGCTGCCACACCGCCGAAACCACGCGAGTGACCACCGCCACGTTCAAGAAAACGTGTGCCAGCAGGATCGCGCCCAAACCGGAGTCAATCCCGAGACCGCTCGCCAGCCCGGTGCCGAGCGAGCGGAACGCCACCCCGACGACGACCGTCGGAAGCACGAAGGGCAGCGTCACCGCGACCCGCAGCAGCAGCGAACCGCGAAAGTCGACGGTAGAGAGCAGCCACACGATGGGCGCGGCGACCAGCACCGCAAGCACCGCCGAGAGTGCCGCCTGCCCGATGGTGACTCCGAGCAACCACAGCGCATCGGTGCGTCGCCACGCGTCCGCGACCCCAATCGCATCGGCATCGGCGAAGGCCCGGTGCGCCAGCGCCGCCAGCGGCGCAATGAAC
>NZ_JBAQWU010000059.1:0-4965 GCF_049299075.1 Gordonia sp. (in: high G+C Gram-positive bacteria) | reverse complement strand
GTCCCGACGACTGCTCGACCGGGCGGCCGCGGACCTGGCTGCCACTGATCTGCCTATCGCGGGGGACTGGCGCATGCTGCCGCGGGTGGCCCTCCGGCTGACCTGGGTGCGCACCGAATGGGGCTTGTACTCGGGGAACGTCGACATCGCGCGCGAGGGTGCGGCGCGCGCCGCGGAGCAGGCGTGGGCGTTGCCGTCGCCCCGGCACGCGATGAAGACTCAGCTCATCGTTGCCGCGACGGCGGCAGCAACCGGACGCCTCGACGCCGCGGCCGCGGTGGGGAGCGCGGCGCACGCGACCGCGGGTGAATTAGGTCTCCTGCCCTTGCAGTGGGCGGCGGCCACGCTGCTGGCCGGGGTCACCGGAAAAGATGTCTACCAGCGAGAAGTTGTGGATTTGCGGACCAGACTCGCCCGGCGCGGCATGTCGCTCCTACCCCTTGAGCCCGGTGAGCGGCTCGCGTCGATAAGGTGAGTTCGTGAGCCGCCGACCGATCTTCCCTGCCTGCGCGGCGAGGTGGCGGGGCAGCGTTGTAACGAATCGATCCCGGCGGGACGATGAAACTGACAGGTGAGGCACTGGACCGGGCGGTCCGGGACGCGGCTGGCGGGGACCGCGCGGCGCTGAGCTCAGTGCTCGAGAGTGTGCAGGATCCGGTCCTGCGCTACTGCCGGGCGCGGATGGGTGCCGGCGAGCGACACCTGTTCTCGGCTGACGATGTCGCGCAGGAGGTCCTGATGGCGGTGATGACCGCGGTTCCCCGGTACGAAGACCAGGGACGCCCGTTCATGGCCTTTGTCTACGGTATCGCCTCGCATAAGGTGGCCGACGCGATGCGTTCGGCGGCCCGCGTCAAGGCCGACCCGACCGAGACGCTCCCCGAATCGGTCGACATCTCCACTGGGCCCGAGCAGTTGGCGCTCGACAGTGACGCCAGCCGCCGGATGGCAGCAATCCTCGAGATGCTGCCGGAGAAACAGCGCGAAATTCTCGTGCTGCGCCTGGTGGTGGGGATGTCGGCGGAGGAAACCGCTGAAGCGATCGGGAGCAGTCCGGGTGCGGTGCGTGTCGCCCAGCACCGGGCATTGGCGAAACTGAAGAAACTAATGATCCCTGGAGGTGGGCTGTGATCGAATCCGATGGACCGTCGGTCGATCTGGCCGCGGTACGACACGACGACGAGTTCCTCACGGCCCTCTCCACTGGCGGCTATGCGCGGCCCCTGGACGGCGCCGAGGCGGAGTTGGGCGAGTTGCTGTACGCCTGGCGGGCCGAAACTTTGGCCGCGCCGGCGAATCCGCTATCGCTGGCCGATGTCGAAAATGCGATTGCCGCCGAGGCGGCCCGCGCCGACAGTCCGGCGAAGCGTCGCAGCACCCGGATGCGTCACTTGCGTGTCCTGTCCGGCGCCGCGGCGATCGCTGCGGTCGCCGCAGCGGGTCTGCTTGTGATGAGTGACAACAGCCAACCGGGCGATCCGCTGTGGAACGTCAAGAAGGTGGTGTTTTCCGAAGCAGCGGCGCAGACTGAAGCCACGGTGGACGCCCAGGTGAATCTTGAACGCGCCGAACAAGCCCTGGCTCACGGCGATATCGACGAGGCCACCGCACTGGTGAACTCGGCGGAGGCCCGCCTGCAGCCGGTCAGTGATCCGGCCACCAGGCAGCGGCTGGAGCAGTGGATTCGCCGGCTGCGCGGTGAGGGCACGACTCCGCCGGTAGCCGCGACTACCAGCACCAGCGTCAGCACCCACGTTCCAGGTCCCGAGGTGCTAACTACCGACGAGTCCGTCCCGTCCACCGACGAGGCGGCGACCGGCACCGAGTCGACGACGCCGCCGGAGACCACGTCGTCGGCGACCACCACGCCGACAAAGCCCACCGGTAGTGCATCAACATCCGCGCATTCCGGGGCACCGTCGAGCACGGTCACTACGACAAGTGCCGCCGGTGGTACGCCAGCCTCGGTGGCGGCGACCATCACCGTCGAGAAGTAGCCGACCCGGCCAGGAATATTGTTACCGACGACGGTCGCGGAAGATTGCGTGCGCGTCGGCGAATCCGCGGCAGTAGTCCCAGGTGACGTAGTCTTCCGGCTGCGGGTCGACGGCGGGCTCGTGTGGGCGCACTGAACCGTCGATCAGGAGTTGCTCCAGGCTGGCGCGCAGCATGTCCCAGTCGTGAAAATGGTCTTCTCGGCAGTCCTCGCAGATCACCACCAGGCCGCGGATTCCGCGGGGTGCCAACAGGCGCTCGTAGAGTTCCAGGTCGATGAGATCCTCGCGCACCGCTTCGCGTTCGGCGTCGTCGAGGGGGACAGCCGGTTCCAGGGCGTCAAGGGCCGCCGCCGGGTCGCTCGGGTCATCGGCGAACGGGTCCGGCGGCATACTGGCGGGAAACGGGTCGTGCACGTCTCTACCGTAGCTGATCGGGTGCGGAGAGTACCGATTCTGCCCGGTCGGCGGTGGGCCGATACGATGGAGCGATGACGCCCGTACGTACCGGTGGAGACGATCCCAACAAGGTCGCCATGCTCGGCCTGACCTTTGACGATGTCCTTCTTCTTCCGGCGGCTTCGGAAGTAGTTCCCAACGCCGTGGACACCTCGTCGCGGTTGACCCGGGAGATCACCCTCAAAGTGCCGCTGGTCTCCTCGGCGATGGACACCGTCACCGAATCGCGGATGGCGATCGCGATGGCCCGCGCCGGGGGCATGGGTGTGCTGCACCGCAACCTCTCGGTCCAGGCGCAGGCGTCGTCGGTGGAGACGGTCAAGCGCTCGGAGGCGGGGATGGTGACCGATCCGGTCACGTGCAGCCCCGAGCACACCCTCGCCGAAGTGGACGCGATGTGCGCGCGGTTCCGCATCTCCGGCCTGCCTGTCGTCGATGAAGCCAGCAACCTGGTCGGCATCATCAGCAACCGCGATATGCGCTTCGAACATGACCAGTCGCGCCGCGTCGCCGAGGTGATGACCCCGGCGCCGCTGGTGACTGCGCAGGAGGGCGTCTCGGCGGAGGCGGCGCTTGGACTGCTGCGCCGTCACAAGGTGGAGAAACTGCCGATCGTCGACGGCAACGGCAAGCTGACCGGCTTGATCACCGTCAAAGATTTCGTCAAAACCGAAGAGCATCCGCTGGCTACCAAGGATGCCGACGGCCGCCTGCTGGTCGGAGCGGCAGTCGGTGCGGGTGATGAGGCGTGGGCCCGCGCCATGGCGCTGACCGACGCTGGCGTCGATGTGTTGGTGGTCGACAGCGCGCACGGACACAGCCGCGGTGTGCTCGACATGATCAGCAAGCTGAAGGCCGAACTCGGCGGCAAAGTGCAGCTGATCGGCGGCAACGTCGCCACCCGCAGCGGCGCTCAGGCGCTGATCGAGGCCGGCGTTGACGCGGTGAAGGTCGGCGTGGGCCCGGGCTCCATCTGCACCACCCGCGTGGTGGCCGGGGTGGGCGCCCCGCAGATCACCGCGATCCTGGAGGCGTGTGCCGTGGCCCGGGCCGCCGGGGTGCCGGTGATCGCCGACGGCGGGCTGCAGTATTCGGGCGACGTCGCCAAGGCGTTGGCCGCCGGTGCGTCCACGGCCATGCTCGGTTCGCTGCTCGCCGGTACCGCCGAGTCGCCGGGGGATCTGATCCTGGTCAACGGTAAGCAGTTCAAGAGCTACCGCGGGATGGGCTCGCTGGGCGCCATGCAGGGCCGCGGCCAAGGTAAGTCGTACTCCAAGGATCGCTACTTCCAGGACGATGTGCTGGCCGAGGATAAGCTGGTTCCCGAGGGCATCGAGGGCCGGGTTCCGTTCCGCGGGCCGCTGTCTCAGGTGATCCACCAGCTGGTGGGCGGTCTGCGTGCGGCCATGGGCTACACCGGCGCGCAGTCCATCGCCGCGCTGCAGGAAGCGCAGTTCGTGCAGATCACCGCGGCCGGACTCAAGGAGTCGCATCCGCACGACATCACCTTGACTGCCGAAGCCCCCAACTACTACTCCCGCTAAACCAGAGTTGAAAGGCGCCGACTGTGCGTGACCTCGTTGAATTCGGGATGGGCCGGACGGCCCGCCGCACCTACGAGCTGGAGGACATCTCGATTGTGCCGTCCCGGCGGACGCGGTCGAGCAAGAACGTCTCTACCTCGTGGCAGATCGATGCCTACCGCTTCGAGATGCCGATCTTGAACCATCCGACCGACGCCATCGGCTCGCCCGAGGCGGTCATCGAGATGGGCCGCCTCGGTGCACTCGGGGTGCTCAACGGCGAGGGCCTGTGGGCCCGGCACGAGAATGCCGCGGCCAAGGTCGACGAGCTGATCGAGATCGCCGACCGCACCGACGATCCGTCCGCCGCGGTGCGCTTCCTGCAGGAGTTGCACGCCGCACCGGTGCGCGTGGACCTGCTGGCCGGTGCTGTCGATCAGGTGCGCCGAGCGGGGGTCACCACCGCGGTGCGGGTCAGCCCGCAGCATGCGCCGGAGCTGACCCCGGCGCTGCTGGAGGCCGGTGTGGAGATCCTCGTCGTGCACGGCACGATCATCTCCGCCGAGCATGTGATGCTGGTGGACCGCGGCGCCGCCGAGCTGGTCGCCGAGCCACTGAACCTGAAGACCTTCATTTCCGATCTGGACATTCCGGTGATCGCCGGTGGCGTCCAGGATCACCGCACTGCGCTGCACCTGATGCGCACGGGCGCGGCCGGTGTGATCGTCGGCTACGGCTCGGCCGAGGGGGCCACCACCACCAACGAGGTCCTCGGCATCGGGGTGCCGATGGCGACGGCGATCGCCGATGCTGCCGCCGCGCGCCGGGACTACCTGGATGAGACCGGGGGCCGCTACGTGCACGTGATTGCTGACGGTGACCTGCACACCTCGGGCGACGTTGCGAAAGCCCTGGCGTGCGGTGCAGACGCGGTGTCGCTGGGTACGCCGCTGGCCGCCGCGCAGGAGGCGCCCGGCAAGGGCTGGTAC
>NZ_JBAQWU010000058.1:0-19761 GCF_049299075.1 Gordonia sp. (in: high G+C Gram-positive bacteria) | reverse complement strand
AACATCCCCGAGGACGGCGCGGACCTCAAGACCGCGGGCGTCGACGAAGCACTCTGGCACTTCCAGGGCCCGGCGCGCGTGGTGGAGAGCCAGGAGGATGCCGTCCACGCGATCCTGTCCAAGGAGTTGCAGAAGGGCGAGGTCCTGGTGATCCGCTATGAGGGCCCCGCCGGCGGCCCCGGTATGCAGGAGATGCTGCATCCGACGGCCTTCATGAAGGGCACCGGGATGGGCAAGTACTGCGGACTGGTGACCGACGGCCGCTTCTCCGGCGGCTCGTCGGGTCTGGTGATCGGCCACGCCTCCCCCGAGGCTGCGGCCGGCGGCGTCATCGGCCTGGTCGAGGACGGCGATGAGATCGTGATCGACGTCCATTCGCGCGTCCTCAAGGTGCTCCTCGACGACGAAACCCTCGCCGAGCGCCGCGCCACAATGGAGGCTTCCGAGCGTCCCTGGCAGCCCAAGGACCGCCAGCGCACGGTCTCCAAGGCGCTGCGCGCCTACGCCAAACTCGCCTCCTCCGCCGACAAGGGTGCCGTCCGCCTCGTCGACTGACGGGCTGATCGACCCCGGGGCCACGCCCCGGGGTCCCCGATCAGTGGTCCCCGATCAGTGGTCCCCGATCAGTGGCCCCCGATCAATGTCCGTGGAGCGGGTTCACCCCGTTGAAGACGATCCAGACCGCCACAGCGGCAGCGATAGCGATGACCAACCAGGCGACGGAGCCCCAGGCGGGGCGCCGAGACCAGGACCAGCGGCGGTCCACCGAGTAGGCACCCGGTCCGCACAGGATGATGGCGATGACAGCCGCGGCGAGCAGGTACTCGAATTCGAAGCCGCCCGCGCCAGCGAAGAACGAGAAGCCCCCGGCCAGGGTCACCAGATATGTGATGGCGACGATCATCACGCCGAGCGCGCCAGCTCCGGCGATCGGCGTGAGCAGTCCAAGGATCAGCAGGATTCCGGCAACGGTTTCGGTGACACCACCCGCCAGCGACAGCGTGTGCACAGCGCTGGAGTTGAATCCGAGTCCGGCATCCTGCCCGGCGGCATTGTTGGCGAGGAATCCGGCGAAACCGTCGACCCCCATGCCGTTGACCCAGCCCCAGGTGGTCAGCTTCTGCAGACCGTGGAATACGAAGATGAGGCCGACCACGATCCGCAGGATTAAAAGCCCGAGGTCAATCGTGCCGCGTCCGGTCGAGGCAAACACGTGATCGTCTGCGCTGGCGCCATGGGTGGTCGCTGGCACGGCGGAGTACGCGGCAGGCGGCTGCGCCAGGGCGACATCGTCGTCGATCTCAAGCGGCACCGTGTGGGTCGGCTCGACGTACGGCAGCGGCTCCTCGGTGAAGTGCTCGGACAAGCGGCGGCGCGGCGGCGCCTCGTCCAGGCCACTGGTGGCATCGTCGACGTCGACGAATGGCTCGGTCACCACGACATCAGATTCGGTGCGCACGTCGGTGCGGGTCGCCGCAGGGACGTCGGCGCGGTTGATCTCGACCGTCGGTAGGCCAGCTGAACCGTCACCGAGCACCACCGCTTCCGGCAGGCCCGCTGACGACCCCTCCGTCAGGTCGGTTGGCGGACTGGAGGCAGCTCCGGAACCTGTCACGACACCCGCCTGGTGCGCGTGCTTGTCGTAAAAAGAGTCCCGGTCGGGCTGCGAGCGCCGCGGGCGGTCGTCGTCTGTACTACTCACATCCACGACTCTAGGTGCGCCCGGGCACGGCCTGACCCATCGGCACCCGACGATTTGGTAACGATCGCCTACTCTGGACGCTATGCTTTTGCCGCTTGCTGGACCGATGCCCCGGACATCGTCGCGCGTGCGCGCCCTCACGGCTGCTGCCGCGGCGGCGCTCCTCGCGCTGCCACTCACCGGCTGCGCTGATTTCAGCGACCAGGACCGCTCGCGGCAAGCCGGCCCGTTCTCGTCGGTGCCCGAGCGGGGCGGCCCGGGGCAGGATCAGCCACCACCGCCGGACACCGAAGAGACCGATCCGCCGAAAGGTCCGTGCGTCGACCCGAATCCGGCCGTGATCGCCACATGCTTGGGCACCACCGGCGGCGTGCGGCCAGCCGACCCGGCGGGAAAGACGACCTACGTCGCCGAACGCCGGACGGGCAAGATCATCATTTCCAAGCGGTACGGTCCGCAGCGCGAGGTGGCGGCGGTGCCGGTTGACGGCGGCGGCGACGGCGGACTGATCGACTTCGAACTCTCCCCGACCTATCTGCAGGATCAGATGATCTACGCGCTGATCACCACAGGTGAGGACAATCGGATCGTGCGCATCGCGCCGGGCAACTCGGTGAAGCCGATCCTCACCGGCATCCCGAAGGGTGCCACCGGCAATATGGGGTCAATCAGCTTCGTCTCGCCGAGCGAACTACGCGTGGCCACCGGCAACGCCGGCAACCCCGGCGCGGCGAACGATCCATCGTCGTTGGCCGGCAAGATCTTCAGCATCGATCCGGATGCGCCCGCGCCGCGGCCCACGATGATCGCCGCCGGGTTCGGTTCGAATGTCGCCCTCTGCCCCGATCCGCTGAGCGGCACACTGTTTGTGGCTGACAGCGGCCCGGCGGGCGACCGGCTGCAGCAGGTGGAGGCTGGCGGACTCCGCCTCCTGTGGTCGTGGGCCGACCGTCCCGGTGTGACCGGCTGCGCGGTGACTGAGGGCGTGATCTCGGTATCGATCGCCAGCAAATTTCGAATCGATTCACTGACCGCACCCACCAACGCCAATCCGACGGTCAGCGAGCCGCAGGCCTCGGATGTGAAGGAACAGTTCGGTGCCGTCGGACGGATGAGCACGTTCGGTGCGGCCGCTCAGATCGCGACCATCAACAAGTCCGTCCCGGGCGCGCCCCCGACGACCACCAACGACCGCGTGGCGATCTTCGCCGGTTCGGCGAGCGCCGAAGACCGGACTTGACCGACGCCCCAGAGGGGATCAACCCTACTGACAGGCCGCCAACACGAGTTCCTTGACACGGGCCGGATCGGCCTGACCACGCGTGGCTTTCATCACGTCGCCGACGATCTTGCCTGCGGCTTGCACCTTGCCGTCGCGGATCTTGGCCGCAATATCGGGGTTGGCGACAAGCGCCTCGTCCACCGCCGCTTGTAGCGCCGAATCGTCGCGGACCACTTCCAGCCCCCGGTCGGCGACGATCTGCGCGGGCTCACCCTCGCCGTCGAGCACGGCCGCCACCACCTGCTGCGCGAGTTTGTTGGTCAAACTACCCTCGTCGACCAGCCCGATCACTGCGGCGACCTGGGCTGGGGTGATGGGGAGCCCACCGAGCTCCACCCCACGGGAATTCGCTTGCTGGGCGAGGAACGACACCCACCAGCTACGGGCGGCGTCGGGTTTGGCTCCGGCTTCGGCGGTCGCGATGATGAGGTCGACGGCGCCGACGTTCACCAGGTCGCGCATCACCTCATCGGACACGCCCCAATCCGTCTGAATCCGCGCGCGGCGTACCCACGGCAGCTCCGGCAGGGTGCCACGCAATTCGTCGACCCAGGCCGGGTCAGCGATCACCGGCGGCAGGTCCGGCTCCGGGAAGTACCGGTAGTCCTCGGCGGTCTCCTTACGGCGGCCCGCCGACGTGGTGCCGTCGGCCTCGTGGAAATGCCGAGTCTCCTGGACTATCTCGCCGCCGGCCTCGAGCAGCGCCCCCTGGCGACGCATCTCGAAGGTGACGGCGGCTTCAACGCTCTTCAGCGAGTTGACGTTCTTAGTCTCGGTGCGGGTGCCGAACTCGGCGGCGTCCTTGCGCATCAGCGACACGTTCACATCGCAGCGCATCGAGCCCTGATCCATGCGGACATCGGAGACGTCCAGCGAACGCAGCAGATCGCGCAGCGCGGTCACGTAGGCGCGGGCTACCTCGGGTGCGCGCGCACCGGCGCCGACGATCGGCTTGGAGACGATCTCGACCAGCGGCACACCGGCGCGGTTGTAGTCGAGGAGCGAGTGGCTGGCACCGTGGATGCGGCCGGTGCTGCCGCCGACATGCAGCGACTTACCGGTGTCCTCCTCCATGTGGGCGCGTTCGATGTCGACCCGCCACGGCGTGCCGTCGTCGAGGACCACATCCAGGTAGCCCTCGTAGGCGATCGGCTCGTCGTACTGGCTGATCTGATAGTTCTTCGGCTGATCCGGGTAGAAGTAGTTCTTCCGGGCGAAGACGCTCGATTCGCGAATCGAGCAGTTCAGCGCCAGGCCGATGCGCGCAGCCGATTCGATGGCCTTGGCGTTGGCCACCGGCAACGAGCCGGGCAGCCCCAGGCAGGCCGGGCAGACCTGCGAGTTCGGGTCGCCACCGAAGGTGGCTGGGCAGCCACAGAACATTTTGGTCGCGGTGCCCAGCTCCACATGCACCTCCAGACCCATCACCGGGTCGAAGCGCTTAAGAACCTCGTCGAAGTCCATCAGATCGTCGGTAGCCACACTCATGCGGTCCATCGTATCTGGGGGTCGATCTCAGGGATTGTCCCGATGGCATCGGCGGGCGCCATCGGTAGATTTGGGCTCATGACCACTCCAGAACCGTTCCCCAGCAATCCGTACCCCAGCGGTTCGTACCCGGACGCCGTACCCCCGGTGAAGAAGCTACGGCGGTCGTCGAACGACAAGATGATCGCCGGTATCTGCGGGGGCCTCGCCACCTATTTCGGCGTGGACGCCACCTGGATCCGCGTCGCCTTCGTTGCGTCGATCCTGCTGCCCGGCCCGCAGGTACTGCTATATCTGCTGCTGTGGTTGATCATCCCGCAAGACTGATCAGCGAGCTCGACAACCCCCGTCGACCAAGCGTTCGCCACCAGATCCGGGGCCCGGTTTCTCGCGGAGTACATCAGCAACGCGCACCGATCCCGAACCCAGGAACCCGAGTTCGCCACGGTCGGCGATCTGATGCTGTCCGAGCCGTACGTCGTGCCGCCGGATGCCCCGGTCGGCGGAACGGCCGCCGAGATGACCGCGCGAGAACTCCCCCACGCCGTCGTGGAGATCCCGGGGGACAGATACGGCCTGATCACCGATGCGCTGATTCGCCAAAGAGTGGTCGCGCGCGGCCGCGGACCGCAGACGCCCGCGTCGGCAATAATGGACTATCCGGCGCCATCGACGTCGATCGACGTCCCCGTCTCCGATGCGGTGCTCAACCTCCTCGATCACGATTCCGAAGTCTTTCTAGTCACCGAGCCCAGCGGCCAGATCCGCGCGGACTGTCGGCCGACCGCATCTTGGCCCTGCACTCGACCATGATCGACGCGGTGATCTTCGACGATGCCGTGTCCCCCGTCGAGCAGCAACTGTTTCGATCCTCCTTCGCCCAGGCCGAACAGGTCCTCGACGACGACGAGCTGACCACCATCGAGCGACGGATGGTCGGTCAGGGGATCCGCGAAATCGACAGTGTCCGCCGCCGGATGGAGCGCATCGCAGGTCTGGCGCGGACCTAAGCACGTCAGCCGAAGAGCGCCCGCGCACCGTTGTAGAAACCGAGCGGAACGTTCTTCGTGTGCCCGACCGCATCACTGAACGGGACCCGGACGATCTCGGTTCCACGCAAGGCCACCATCTTGCCCCAGTCGCCGTCGGCCAACACATCGCTGATCGCCTGACCGAATCTGGTGCCCAACACCCGGTCGAACGCCGTCGGGACGCCGCCGCGCTGGATGTGGCCGAGTGTGGTGGCACGCGTGGTGATGCCGGTGCGCTCCTCGATCAGCGGCGCCAAAATATCGCCGATACCGCCGAGTCGCGGGCGGTTGAACTCATCCAACCCCCTATCGGAGAACGCATCGGCCATCTCCGGCAGCGTGAAACCTTCGGCCACGATGACCAGCGGTGCACGTCGTCGGTCCTTGACCGAGACCACCCACTCGCAGATCTGCTCCAGCGACTCTGGGGCCTCCGGAATCAGAATGGTGTGCGCCCCCGCGGCGATACCGGCGTACATGGCAATCCAACCGGCATGCCGGCCCATCACCTCGAGCACCATGCAGCGCATGTGCGAATCACCCGTCGTACGCAGCCGATCGGCGGCCTCGGTCGCGATCTCCACCGCCGTACTGAAACCGAACGTGTAATCGGTGGCTTCCAGGTCGTTGTCGATCGTCTTGGGGACGCCGACCATCGGGACGCCGTCTTCCATCAGCCGGTTAGCCGCGGCCATGGTGCCGTCGCCACCGATGGCGACCACGCCCTCGACCTCCAGCTCTTCCAGCACCGCTTTGATCGCGTCCGGACCGCCGTCGGGTTCCACGTACGGGCCGACTCGACTGGTGCCCAGGATGGTGCCGCCGCGCCCGGAGATACCGCGGACAGCGGATCGGGTGAGCAGTTTAACTTCGTTGTAGACCAGCCCGCGGTAGCCGCCGAGGAAGCCGACAAACTCCTGCCCGTGCACCGCATTGCCTTCCAGTACGGCACCGCGGATCACCGCGTTGAGGCCCGGGCAATCGCCGCCCGACGTGAGAATTCCGTATCGCGCCATCTGCCGATCCCTCCAGTCGCCAACACCGCCGTCGACGGTCTCGCGTCCATTCGACCAGATGTACCGGAGGTCGGCGACCCGGCTGAGAGATTTGGTCACCCCGGCACCGCCCGCGCCCGACGGAGACCGTCGCTGCGTGCCTGTCCCTACCGCCACGTATAGCGACCGGGAACCGCAATAGAGCGATGGCGGGCCGCAGCGGTTACGTCTGGGACAAACTCAGCCGTCGATGGGTCCGCGGGCCGCCTCGTAGGCGGCACCTACCCGGTACAGGCGGTCATCGGCCAGCTGCGGCGCCATGATCTGCAGTCCGATCGGCAGTCCCGCACCGTCGAGGCCGGAGGGCACCGACATCGCCGCATTGCCCGCCAGGTTCACCGGCAAGGTACACAGGTCGAACAGGTACATCGACAACGGGTCGTCGACCTTCTCGCCCAGCTTGAATGCTGGCTGCGGGGTGGTCGGCGAGATCAGCACGTCGACGTTCGCAAATGCGGCGTCGAAGTCACGCGCGATGAGCGTGCGGACCTTCTGCGCCTGACCGTAGTAGGCGTCGTAGTAGCCGGAGCTGAGCGCATAGGTGCCGATCATGATGCGGCGTTTCACCTCGGGACCGAACCCGGCTTCGCGGGAGAGCGCCATCACCTCGTCGGCACTGCGGCTGCCGTCATCGCCGACGCGCAGTCCGTAGCGCATCGCGTCGAAACGGGCCAGGTTGCTCGACACCTCCGACGGCAGAATCAAATAGTAGGCGCCGAGCGCGTACTCGAAGTGTGGGCAGTCGACCTCGACGATGGTGGCGCCGAGTCCGCGCAGCGTCTCGCAGGCCTGCTCGAACGAGGCCAGCACGCCAGGCTGGTAGCCCTCGCCCTGCAGCTGCTTGACGACGCCAATGCGCACACCGCGCAGATCGCCGGACGCCCCGGCGCGTGCCGCACCCACCACATCAGGCACGGCGGCATTGATCGACGTCGAATCGCGCGGATCGAATCCGGCGATCACCTCGTGCAGCAGCGCGGTGTCCAGCACCGTGCGACCACACGGCCCGCCCTGATCCAGCGACGAGGCACACGCCACCAGCCCGAAGCGCGAGACGGTGCCGTAGGTCGGCTTCACGCCGACGGTCGCGGTGACCGCGGCCGGCTGGCGGATGGAACCGCCGGTGTCGGTACCGATGGCCAGCGGCGCCTGGTAGGAGGCCAGCGCCGCGGCGCTGCCGCCGCCAGAACCGCCGGGGATCCGCGTGACATCCCACGGGTTGCGGGTCACCTGGTAGGCGGAGTTCTCGGTCGAGCTGCCCATGGCGAACTCATCCATATTGGTCTTGCCCAGGATCGGCAGGCCAGCCTCGCGCAGCTTGCGCGTCAACGTCGCGTCATACGGCGACACCCAACCCTCGAGCATCTTGGAGCCGCACGTGGTCGGGGCGTCAACGGTGGTGAAGACATCCTTCAGCGCGATCGGGACACCGGTCAACGACGACGTCGCGGTCCCGGCGGCGATCGCCGCGTCGGCGGCCCGGGCCGCCTCCAATGCCGCGTCGGCACCGACGTGCAAAAAGGCGCCGAGCTCGCCGTCGATCTCGGCGATGCGGTCCAGGTGCGCACTGGTGACCTCGACCGAGGACAGCTCACGGCGGGCGATCTTGCCAGCCAGATCGGCGGCGTCCAGACCGGTAATATCGGTGGATGTACGGGTGCCCACGGTCATTCCTCCCCGAGGATCTGCGGAACGGCGAACCGGTCCTGTTCGACGGCCGGAGCGCCGGACAGCGCCTCGCTGGGCGTCAGTCCGGGCACCACGACGTCTGCGCGCACCACGTGGCGCAGGCCGGCCGGGTGCGCGGTCACCGGCACATCGTCGGCGGCCACCTCGGCGACCTGGGCGACATGGCCCAGGATCTCATCGAGCTGGACGGCGTACTGGTCGAGTTCGTCGTCGGTCAGCGCCAGGCGCGACAGACGCGCCAGATGGGCCACCTCGGACCGACTGATGGTCGGCTCAGACTGCGGAGACATACCTGTCAGGGTAGGCGGTCGCGACTCCCCGACGCCCCGCGCCCCCCGGCTCCACTGCCGCGAGCGCGCGTACGCTGACTTCTATGATCATCGTCACGACCAACGAGCTGCCCGGCTATCAAATCGGCCACGTTTTCGGCGAAGTCTTCGGCCTCACCGTGCGGTCTCGGCATGTCGGGTCCAACATCGGCGCCGGCCTCAAGTCCCTCGCCGGCGGCGAGCTGAAGGGAATCACCCAGTTGCTGCACGAATGCCGCCAGGAGGCGCTCAGTCGACTGTCCGCCGAAGCGCAAGCCAAGGGCGCCAACGCCGTGGTCGCGTTCCGTTTCGAGACCACCGAGTACGCGAGTGGCGGCGGCGTCGAAGTGTGCGCTTACGGCACCGCGGTCGGTGTGCATCAACTCCAGCGGCCCGGCGCCCCCGCCTGAGCTGTAATCCACCGGTAACAAGGATCGGCAACCATGGTCGGTGTGTCCTACCTCTTACGTGTAACCCTGACCGATCGACCCGGCAGGCTCGGCCTGCTGGCGGTGGCTCTCGGTGACGTCGGCGCGGATATCCATTCCCTCGAAGTAGTCGAACGCGGCCCTGGATACGCGGTCGACGACGTGGTGGTGGAACTGGCCAGCGGCGCGCTCCCCGACACGTTGATCACCGCCGCCGAAAGCGTCGACGGCGTGCACGTCGACTCACTGCGGCCGTTCACCGGCAAGCTCGACATTCACCAGGAACTGGAACTGATCGAGGCGGTGGCCGCAGCCACCGACGACCCTTCGACGGGCCTCGGGAACCACCGCCTTCAGGTCCTGGCAGATCTGGCACCACGCAGCCTGAACGCCTCGTGGGCGATGGTCATCACGAGCACCGGCGACGAGGCGGTATTGCTCGGCGCGAGCGGGGGCGCGCCGGAGACCTTGCTGACCCGCGCGGACTGGATCCCGCTGCCCGCGGCATGCGGCATCGACCCGAATGCCGACTGGATCCCGGCGGCCTGGCGCGAGCACGACACGCTGCTTGCTGCCGCGCCACTGGGCGACGGCACCAAAGCTCTGCTACTCGGCCGGATCGGGGGCCCAGACTTCCGGCCGAGTGAAGTGATGCGCCTCGGCCACCTGGCTGGCATCCTCTCCGGCCTCATCCACTCGCACTGAGGCGGCGACCCTTCGACAAGCTCAGGGAGCGGGAGGCGGGCCGGCTCAGGGAGCGGGAGGCGGGCCGGCTCAGGGAGCGGCCGGGAGGTCAGGCTTCCCCTGTCTCCAGTAGCCGGGTGAAACCGGACTCGTCGAGAATCGGGATGCCCAGTTGCTCGGCCTTGTCGGCCTTGCTGCCCGGCGCCTCGCCGATCACCACATAGTCGGTCTTCCTCGATACCGAACCCGACGCCTTGCCGCCGCGCGCGATGATCGCCTCCTTGGCGCCGTCGCGGCTGTAGTCGGCCAGTGAGCCGGTCACCACGATCGTCTTGCCCACCAGGGTGCGCGGGGTGGACTCGTCGACCGCATCTGCCATCGACACCCCGGCTGCGGCCCATTTGGCGATGATCTCGCGATGCCAGTCGACGTCGAACCAGTCGCGGATGCTCGTGGCCAGGGTCTCCCCGACGCCGTCGACCTGCGCGAGGTCGTCGGCGCTGGCCGCCTCGATAGTCGCCAGCGAACCGAACGCGGTGGCCAGCGCACGCGCCGCGGTGGGTCCGACGTGCCGGATGGAGAGCGCGACCAGCACCCGCCACAGCGGCGC
Organism: Gordonia sp. (in: high G+C Gram-positive bacteria); assembly: GCF_049299075.1. GTDB lineage: Bacteria > Actinomycetota > Actinomycetes > Mycobacteriales > Mycobacteriaceae > Gordonia. The sequence goes on along the minus strand of NZ_JBAQWU010000058.1, from coordinate 9,484 downwards.
GTTCTTGGCGGACTCCAGGTGCGCCAGGAGGCGCTGACCGTTGGCGGAGAGCGCGCCGTCTTTCGTCGTGTAAAACGACGTCGTCGCTAGGTCATCGGCAGTGAGGGTGAACAGATCGCCTTCGTCGTCGATCACCATGCCCTCCAGCAACGCGACCGAACCCTCGTAGCCGAGCGCATCAATGTCGAAGGCGCCGCGGCCAGCGAGATGGAAGAGCCGCTCGCGCAGCTGGGCCGGGCAGTGGTGCGCGTTGGGGCACCGGATGTCGACGTCGCTCTCCTTCTCCGGCCGCAGCGCCGCCCCACACTCCGGGCAGTACGTGGGCATCACGAAGGCGCGTTCGGTGCCGTCGCGCAGGTCGACCACCGGGCCGAGCACCTCGGGGATCACGTCGCCAGCCTTGCGGATGGTGATGGTGTCGCCGATCAGCACGCCCTTGCGCTTGACCTCCGAGGCGTTGTGCAGGGTGGCTCGCGCGACCGTCGAGCCGGCGACCTTGACCGGCTCCATATCCGCCCACGGCGTCACGCGGCCGGTGCGGCCGACCCCGACCTTGATGTCGAGCAGCGTGGTGGTGACCTCTTCGGGCGGGTACTTGTAGGCGATCGCCCAGCGCGGTGCGCGCGAGGTGGAACCCAGCCGACGCTGCAGCCCGGTGTCGTCGACTTTGGTCACCAGACCGTCAATCTCGTGCTCGACCGAATGCCGGTGTTCACCCCAATAGGCGATGGTCTCGATGATCGCATCAACGCCGGACACCTTGGTGGTGTGCGTCGATACCGGCAGCCCCCACGCGGCGAGTGCCAGATAGACCTCGTGCAACGACGTCGGCCGCCAGCCGTCGATCATGCCGACGCCGTGGCAGATCATGTGCAGATTGCGCTGGGCGGTGATCTGCGGATTCTTTTGCCGCAGCGACCCAGCCGCCGAGTTCCGCGGATTCGCGAAAGGTGGTTTGCCCTCGTCGACCAGCGAGGCGTTCAGCTTCGCGAAGTCGGCGACCCGGAAGTACACCTCGCCGCGCACCTCCAGCAGCGCCGGAATCGGGTACTTCTCCGACTGCGTCAGCTGGTGCGGGACGCCGACGATAGTGCGCGCGTTGAGCGTCACATCCTCTCCGGTGCGACCGTCGCCGCGGGTCACGCCGCGAATCAGCTTGCCGTTCTCGTAGGTCAGCGCGAGCGCCACCCCGTCGATCTTGAGCTCACACAGGAATTCGATGCCCGCGCCGTGACCATCGGGCCCGCTCGCTGCGCTCCCGGCGCCGTGACCATCGGGCCCGCTCGCTGCGCTCCCGGCGCCCGCATCGGCCTCGACCCGGCTGATCCACTCGCGCATCTCGTCGTCGGAGAAGACATTGTCCAGCGACATCATCCGTTCCAGATGGTCGACCGGGGTGAACGCCGTCGAGAAGCCGCCACCGACCAGCTTGGTCGGCGAATCGGGAACTGCCAGCTCCGGATGCGCGTCCTCCAGGTGTTGTAGTCGGTGCAGCAATGCGTCGAACTCCGCGTCAGAGACGATCGGCGCGTCTTTGACGTAGTACCGGAACTGGTGGTCGCGGATCTCCTCGGCCAGCTGCGCCCACGCCAGCTCGGGCGCCATATCGGGTTCGGTCACGCGGTCCAGAGTAATGCAGGGGCCCGACCGGGTTCCGGGGTCGCATCCCGCGCGTTACGCTGGCCCAATGCCGCATCCGATCATGTACGACGATGCCGACCCCGTCCTGGTCAAGGTCCGCCAGATCGCCCTGGCCCTGCCCGAGGCGACCGAGCAGATCGCCCATGGCCGCCCGACGTTCCGGTGCGGCAAGATGTTCGCCATGTACGGCGGCTCCCGCAAGGGTGAGACCAAGTCCCCGATCGCCACCGCACTGCTGTTTATCCCGGACCCGGCCGAAAAAGAAGCGCTGGCCCGCGACGAGCGCTTCTTCATCCCCGCTTACGTCGGTGCCTACGGCTGGCTCGGCCTGGTGCTGGACCTGGAGTCGGAGTGGACCGAGGTCGCCGAACTCTTGGATGCCAGCTTCCGGCAGATCGCCCCCAACCGCGCGATCGCCCGCCTACCCACCGAGAACTGACGCCCTCTGGTTCCGGGCACCGAGCACCCCGGTCTCGGTTTCGCGGCCCCGATCGAGGGGGCGATTGCGAAATGAGGGGCGAACCGTCCGTCAGCGCACCCGGCGCCGCCACACCCGGACGGCGAGGACGACGAAGACCACCGCGACCAGGGCCGTCACCACTTCGAGATTCGAAAAGCGACTGGACCATTCGGCCAGCCGGCTTTGCCAACGCAGCTGCGCATCCGCACCGACCGGAGAACCGAGGGAGGCGGTGCCCTGCGTGACCCAGAGCAGGACGCCGATCCCGATCAGCGTCAGGCCGGAGATCACCGCGAAGGTGCGGCTACTCAGCCCGGCGCCCAGCCGCGGCCCGACCTTCTCCCAGGTCGCGGCGAGCACCAGCAGTGGGAACGTCATCCCCGCCGCATAAGCCACCATCACCCAGGCCCCATACAGCGGGCTGCCGCTCACCAGGCCCACCGTGAGGACCGCACCCAACAGCGGCCCGGAACAGAAGCCGGCGAAACCGTAGACCGCGCCCAGCGCTACCGTCGAGGCTGGCCCGGCGATCCGGACCCGCCCTGCCCACTGCGGACCGAGCGCAAAACCACGACCGAGCAACAGCACGACGCCCAGCACGATGATCACCGCCGCGCCGATCGCCGTCACCGTCGTGCGGTGCACGGTGAACAGCGAACCCACCGCGGCCACGCCGGCACCGATCGGCACGAGGACGGCGAGCAGCCCGAGAAAGAACAGACCGACCCGCGAAACCAGCGCGGCCACACCGTCGTAGGTGACGGCGAAGAATGCGGGCAGCAACAGCGCTGCGCACGGGCTCAGCAGCGTCAGCAGCCCGCCGAGAAACGCGCCCGCGAACCCGATCTGACCACTCACCTGTCAGCTCCCAGCGAGGCGGCCGTCGATCACCCCGGCGTACACCCCGACGTCGTGCGTACCGATGATCGGCTCACCGTTGATCACGAACGCGGGGACGCCAATGATGCCGAACTTCACAGTGGGTGCCCGGTCGTCGGCGATGGCCGCGTCGTAGGTGCCGCTGGTCGTCTCGCGGCGGAACCGGTCCAGGTCGGCAACACCGGCGGCCTGGGCCTTCGCGACCAGGACGTCGATCGGCAGGTCGGGGTGCCCGGTCCCCTCGGCGTCGCCGTAGACGGCAGTCACGAACTCCCAGAACCGGCCCTGCTCGGCGGCCGCCCATCCGGCGCGGGCGGCCAGCTCGGACTGCTCGCCGAAGATGGGCTGATCGCGCCACTCGATCCGCAGCTTGCCGGTATCGACGTAGCGGCTGATGAGCTCCGGTTCCACCGTGCGGAAGTATTCGGCGCAGAACGGGCAACGGAAGTCGGAGAAGACGACCATCACCACGGGCGCATCGACGTCACCGAGCGCGCGCGGATCGTCGTCGTTGCGTCGGGACAGATCGCCCAGTGGGCCGAAGCTCACCTGCGACGACGGTGCCGCCGCGCTCGGCGCCGCCGCCGGCTCCTCGCCCGATCCGCTGCGGCCCACGACCACCGCAATCAGCAGCCCGGCCAGCACCAGTCCGACGACTCCCAGTAGCCACAAGTCCCGGCGTGGCCGTGCACCAAACCCATTCACTGGCGCTGCAGGTTGAACGTGTAGTCGCTGTACTCGATCGTCAACGTGTTGCCGCTGAGCGTCGCATTTCCGTCGGCGTTACGGCAGCCGTTGCTGTCCAGGATCCGCATATGCAGCGAAGCCCGGTCCGGGCTCTGCCTGCTGTTCTGCGTCACCGCGAGCTGGCACATGCCGCCGTTGGCTCCGACAATGAGCAATTGCCCCGCGATCGGGTCGTTCTGAGTGAAGGTGAACGTGTGCGTGTCGCCACTCGGGACCGTGCCGACAAAGGTGCCGTTCCAGCGCGAGTCGGCGTTGCTCGCCGTCGACGGAGCACTGTACGAACTCGACGGATACGAGTAGGTGCTCGACGCCGCGCTCAGCGACGATGAGCTGCCGCGGGCTTGATCGGCGTTCTTTCTGTCGTCGCCGGTGAGCAGCACCACCGCCGCGACAGCGACGGCCACGACGACGATCAGCCCGACGACGATGCCGATGACCTTGCCGTTCCCGTTACCACCCGACGGTGGCGGCGCCCCGTACGCCGATTGCGGACCGTATCCGTAGTGGCCCTGCTGCGCCCCGTACGGGTTCTGTTGGCCGTAGGGGTTCTGTTGGCCGTAGGGATTCTGCTGCGCTCCGTACTGGTTCTGCTGGTCGTAGGGATTCTGCGGGGCCTGCGGGCCGGGGAAATTCTGTTGTGCCTCGTACGGATTCTGCTGGCCGTACGGGTTCTGCGGGGCCTGCTGACCGTACGGATCGTGCGTGCCCGCTCCGGGGTACTGCGGGTTCGATGGGTGCCGATCCGCCGGAATCTGGGCGTGGACGGTCGGCTGGTAGTACTCGTCCCCTGGGTTGCCGCCCGGTGCGCCCTGGTTGTTCTGCATGAGACGTAATGTACTCGCCGCTATCGGCGGTCAGGCGTGCGCGAGGTCGACCAGGGCGCGCGCGGTACTCGCGCTCAACCGAAGTGCCCGGGTCGTCCACTCCGTCGTCGCTCCAGCCAACCCGCAGGCCGGGGTGACCAAGAGGTTCTCGGCGAGTATCCGACGCGGCAGACCGATACGATCGATCAGCCCGGCCACGCGCAGGGCGAGTTCCTCGGCGTCGGGTGCCACGCGCGGATCGAGGGCCGGGACCACCCCGGCCGCCAGCACACCGCCGCCGTCAAGGTATCCGCCGAGCGCATCGAAGTCGCGCTCACCGATCGTGCCGAGATCGAGCGACACCGCGAGTCCGTCAACGGCCTCGCCGAGCGCGTCGATCAACTGCCACCGTGGTGCCGCACAGGAGTGCAACAGCAGTGGTCGGCCGATCTGAGTGGCCAGCCGAGTCAGGCCTTCGGCTACCTCGGCGACCGGGATCGGTGCGATGGGATCCAGGCGGGTGAGCGGGGTGATGGTTCCGTCGATCACCGCCCCGATCGACGGTTCGTCCACCTGCACGACCACCCGCACACCGAGCCGGCGCTCCACCTCGGCAACATGGGTGGCCACCCCCTCGGCGAGGGCGTCGATCACATCGCGGACGGCGCCGTGATCACGCACCACCTTGTGTCCGCCGCGCAGTTCGACGTGCGCAGCGAAGGTATAGGGCCCGGCAGTCTGGATCTTGAGGATCTCGACCTCTCCCGCGAAACCGCTTGTCTCCCACCGTTCGTCGAGTGCGTCGAGGTCCCATCGCAAATAGTCCCGCGCCCGCCGGGTCTCGGCCGTCGGCGACGCCGAGAACCGGTAGGTGCGGTGCACGTAGTCGACCGGGAGTTCGGTGAGCAAGCCAGCGGTCCGGCCGATCAGGTCAGCGCCGACCCCGCGTTCGGGAAGCTCTGGCAGGTACGGCAGCCCCACTTCCCCGGTCACGATGGCTGCTGACTCCCGCGGATCGACGCCCGGCATGGAGCCGAGGCCGGTCGCCGTTCCGGCCGGAAATCGGAGTCCGGTCAACAGATTTCCTCCTCGCCTGCGTCAGCGGGCTGCCGAGTAAGTCACGGACTTCACGATCGTCGGCTTCGGCGTGACCTTGTTGGAGCCAACGAACACCGTCCAATCCTTACCCGACTTATCGAAGAGCTCCGGGTCACCACCGCCGCTGCGGACGTAGACAAATTTGTAATCACTGCCTGACGCACAGCTGTAGGCGTCACCGAAGCCGGGTGGCGGCATATCCCATGCACCAGCGAACTTCTGCACGCACAAGGTGCCGTCGTCAAGGGTGAGTGTCCACGGCCACGGATCAGCTTTCGGTTCTATGTCCGGCAGGCTGCCGGTGTAACTGACCTCACGCAGCTCCTTTACCTCGGGTGACAACGCGCAGAGCAGTTTCGACCCGCTCGGCCAGCAGTTGGGGGCCGCGCTGGCGCCCGCGCCGCAGAAGTAAACACCCGCGGTGATCGCACCGACGCCTGGCCTGCAGTACTTCGCTTCGAACGGAAAGTCGACCAACTGACCACGGCTGAATCCGTTGATCGGGTTTCCGGCTTTGTCGACCGCGACGATCTCGACCACCGCGGGGCCGGCTCCGCTGCCAGCATTCTTTCCGCCACCGGTACCGGGCAGGCAGCGGCACAGCACGACCGCGGTGACCTTCGAGGTCGCGGAGCCGATATTCGCGCCCCCGGTGTAGGAGATCCGATACGCCGTACCCGCGGCTTCGTCGGCTGGGAAGACCGCGACACCTCCGGAGTCCTGGACGGGCTGGCCGTACAGCTCGACGGCCCGTGCACCCGGGGTACCGCTGGCAACGCCATCGATGGTGGTGCCAGCGGTACCCGGTGGATCGCCGGGAGCGATCTCGACCAGCACGTCATTCTCGAACGTGTAGGAGCAATCGATCCACACAATGATCACCCGGGCGCCGTCGGTGCGACCCACAGACGGGAAGTCCGGGTGGAGGCCGCGGATCTCGGAGAAGCTCTGCCCGATCGAGACGCCCTGGCGTGAGGTGGGCGAGAGGCGCGAAGCCGCCGCGTGAGCGTTCTGCGCAGCGGCCAGCCGCGCGATCAACTGTTCGGTGTTGTCCGCTGTCACGAACAGGCCGCCGCCGTTCGCGGCGATGCAAGCCAGGCTTGGTTCGTCGGTGCGGAAACCGACGGCGCTGACGGTGATGTCCGGCCGCTGCTGGTGGATCGCTTTGGCGGTCTCACACGGGTCCGGAGCGCAGGTCGACGCACCGTCCGAGATCAGCACGATGGAGCCGGCACCCGACTCGGGCAGTTGCCCGGCTGCGGTTTCGAGCGCTGTGCCGATCGGCGTGAAACCCTGTGCGTGGAGTCCGTCGAGGGCAGCCGAGAGCTGCCCTTTGTCGAGCGGGCCGAGGGGGATGGCGGTCTCGATGTCCGTACAGCCTTCTTCGAGCGCAGTGCCCTGAGCGGGCTTAGTGGACCCGAATGCAACGACACCGAAATCGGTACCAGCCGGGAGGCTGTCGGCGAGCGATACGACCGCCGTCCGAGCAGCTTGAATCCGTGGTCCGGGGGCGTCGTCGGTATTCATCGAGTCCGACGCGTCGAGCACCACAATCGTCGGCACCGCCTGCGTCTGGACCGTCCCGGGTGTGCCCTTCTGCGCCGCGCCGTCTATCGCCGGGCTGCACCCGGTGAGAGCCAGACACACCACGGCGAGCACACTGAAGATCGACTGAATGGTGCGACGACGTCGACGGATCACGGGAGGTTACTCTAGCAGAGGGTTTCGCCCTGGTCGGCGCGTTATGGCCGCGGCATTGGGCGGGCTCGTGCCCCGTTCCTGTGGCCATAAGATGCGGTGCATGACGCTATCGGACAACACCCACCTCACCGAGGCGTTCCGGCGCGTCTACTACTTCCTGTACGCCAACGGCCAGACCAGCCGCGCCGAGCGAATCGTCGAGGATATGACGCTCGCGTTGCTAGTCAAACTGGCCACCCAGCGTTCCGGACGCGAGGCGCAGTGGCGGGCGGTACTCGATGGCGGTGACCCCGATTCGCTCCTAACGCTCGCGCACGACGAGTTCCCCGGAGCAATCCGCCCCGACGAGCGCTTCCACAACTCGCCGGAGGTGATCGGTAGCGCGCTGACGGCGTTGGACGACGTCGATCTGACCGACGCCCCCGCTCATGTCGTCGGCGAGGCTTTTCAGGCCGTGCTCGGCCCGCGCACCCGCGGCGAGAAGGGGCAGTTCTTCACCCCGCGCACCCTGGTCGCTGCGATGACGTCGATTATCGATCCGCAAGGCGGCGAGCGCGTGCTCGATCCGTCCGCGGGCTCGGGCGGCTTCCTCGCCGAGGCGGCCGCCCACTCGCGTGCCGCGGGCGCGCAGGTCGAGGTGATCGGCGCCGACAAAGACTTCGACCTGTACCGGTTGATGACCGCCATGCTCGCGATGGTCGCCGGCGACTCCGCCCGCGTCTTCCACCGCAACTCACTCGACCAGCGCCTCTGGGTCGACGAGGCCGGACGACCAGAACAGGTCGACGTGGTGCTCACCAATCCCCCGTTCGGCGCGCGCATCGGGATCACCGATCCGGAAATCCTGGCGCAGTACCACTTCGGCCGCACGTGGTCGCGCGCCAAGGACGGTACGTGGACGCCGGGCACCGCCCTGGAGTCCAGTCGCGATCCGCAACTGCTGTTCATCGAGCTGTGCGTACGTCTGCTGCGGCCCGGCGGTCGGATGGGCATCGTCCTGCCCGAGGGTGTCTTCGGGAACCTCGGCTCCGGTTTCGTCTGGACCTGGTTGCGGGCCCGCGGCCGGATCGACGCCCTGCTCGACTGCCCGCGCACCACCTTCCAGCCGGGTACCGACACCAAGACCAACGTGCTGTTCTTCACCAAATTCGACGACGACTCCGCCGCGCCGACCGCGACCGAACCGGCCTGGATCGCTTCGGCGCTGCGCTGCGGCCATGACCGGCGCGGTAAGTCGATCACCGGCGACGGTGCACCCTATCCGGATGACTTCGCCCCGCTGGCCGCCCAGTACACCGAGCGCACCGGCGGCGCGACATCGTGGACGGAAGTGGACCTGACCGGCCGCACCTATCTGGTGCCTCGATACTTCGAGCGGCCCGCGCCACGCAGCGCAGACGAGCAGGCCCTGCTGGCCGGGGCGCGGTGGGCGACGCTCGGCGACCTGCGCGACCGCGGCGACCTGCGGATACGCAAAGGCCGCGAGCCCGGCTCGGAGGCGTACGGCACCGGCGACATCGCGTTCATCCGCACCTCAGACCTCAACAATTTCGAGGTCTCCACCGACCCGGCGAAGTCGGTCAGCGCCGAGGTGTACCGCCAGCATCGGGACACGATCGATCTGCGGATCGGGGACGTGCTGATCGTCGTCGACGGCCGCTACCGCATTGGCGCGTGCGGGATGATCACGGCACGCAACGTACGGAGCCTGGTGCAGAGCCACCTGCAGGTGGTGACCGTCTCCCCCGACGCGGTCGATCTGGATCCGTTCTCCTTCATGTTCGCCCTCACCCTGCCCTCGGTGCGCCTACGGATCCGCGACCTGGTCTTCGTCCAGAGCACCCTGGGCACCCTCGGCAAGCGCCTCTTTGAGTTGGAGATCCCGCTGCTCGGCGGCGACGGCCCGTGGTCCGCACGCATTCACGAGTTCCGCCGGGTGGTGACGCAGCGCGATGTACTACTCGGTCAGCTCGCCTCAGCGACCAGCGACGAATCCTTCGACCTCTAACGCGGTCGGACCTGGTTCCCGCGGCCGGACCTGGTCCCCGCTGTCGGAATATTCCGACCGCGCGAACGGACTGCGGCCGCGGGAACCACACCCACGCCCCGCCCGGTCAGGCGGTGGCGACGATGCGGCCCGAGCCCAGGACCAGGT
>NZ_JBAQWU010000057.1:0-12753 GCF_049299075.1 Gordonia sp. (in: high G+C Gram-positive bacteria) | reverse complement strand
ATCAACGCCCAATCCTCCAAAGTGATCACCCTCCAATCGTCGGCAGAGTGTCCACTTTTCGAGCGCCGTTAGTGTTCAGTTTTCAAGCGCCGTCGACAACACGCAATCCACGTGCCCACCCCCGAAGGTTGGGTGGGGTCATCCCCGCTCGCGCGGGGAACACCAAGGCTACCCCCTGCTTCCGGCTCGCGTCTTGGGGTCATCCCCGCTCGCGCGGGGAACACCCCGGTGCAGGACATTGCGGGGACCTTGACTGGGGGTCATCCCCGCTCGCGCGGGGAACACCAGGATCGCCGGGTGCGCCAGCAGGTCCGGGTGGGGTCATCCCCGCTCGCGCGGGGAACACCAGGGGCAGGTCCATGGGCAGGTGTCGCCGTTGGGGTCATCCCCGCTCGCGCGGGGAACACACGTTCCATCACAAGCCGCACAACGGCACAGACGGGTCATCCCCGCTCGCGCGGGGAACACTCACACGCGAATTGCCCGGAGATTGTGCGCCGGGGGTCATCCCCGCTCGCGCGGGGAACACCGGGTGTTGCCGCCGGGGTGGACGACGCACACGGGGTCATCCCCGCTCGCGCGGGGAACACGGCGGTGGTGCGGGCGGAGCGAATGGTGGCCTGGGGTCATCCCCGCTCGCGCGGGGAACACAGAATGTCCATGAACGTTTCCGGCGGCATAAGGGGGTCATCCCCGCTCGCGCGGGGAACACGCCGACGGGCAGATCGTCGGTTTGGACGAGCAGGGGTCATCCCCGCTCGCGCGGGGAACACGGGTGAATCATCCCGGCACGGAGCCGCCGAGGAGGGTCATCCCCGCTCGCGCGGGGAACACCGCAACCGCGACTCGAACTCGGTCAGACGGTTGGGGTCATCCCCGCTCGCGCGGGGAACACGTGATGTCGCTCCACGCGATCTGCCCGAGCGCGGGGTCATCCCCGCTCGCGCGGGGAACACGCGCAGTCGATGATCGACCAGATTGTGAACGCGGGGTCATCCCCGCTCGCGCGGGGAACACCGGGCGACGGTCGCGCCGGTGTCGATGTATCCGGGGTCATCCCCGCTCGCGCGGGGAACACCCCCCACGCGCCGTTGTCTCGCTGCTGAAAGAGGGGTCATCCCCGCGCGCGCGGGGAACACGGCGTGTGTACGCACGCCGACATCTCCCGCGCGGGGTCATCCCCGCTCGCGCGGGGAACACTTGTGCTGCTTCTTTCTCTGTGATGATGATGTGGGGTCATCCCCGCTCGCGCGGGGAACACCATGAGGTGCCGGTCCGCAAGATGGTGCTGCCGGGGTCATCCCCGCTCGCGCGGGGAACACCGACTTGACCGGTGTCGTGCCCACGAACGCGCGGGGTCATCCCCGCTCGCGCGGGGAACACTAGCCATGCGTCGACGTCGTCGGCGTACTGCCGGGGTCATCCCCGCTCGCGCGGGGAACACCGCGCTGGCCTGCGATACGGGTATGGGGGCGCGTGGGTCATCCCCGCTCGCGCGGGGAACACTTCGGCGATTCCATCCTCGACCAGCTCAAATCGGGGTCATCCCCGCTCGCGCGGGGAACACTCCGGTGCGGGTGTAGCCCAGGCGTGGGTCATGGGGTCATCCCCGCTCGCGCGGGGAACACGCTCACGCGCTCACCAGCCGGTGGAACAGTTCCGGGTCATCCCCGCTCGCGCGGGGAACACGACGATGATGGGCCGAGCGTCGGCGGGGAACTGGGGTCATCCCCGCTCGCGCGGGGAACACATCGACACCCGTCTCCTGTACCAGCTCACGATGGGGTCATCCCCGCTCGCGCGGGGAACACACCCTGTCCACGCTCCAGGCCATCCGTACCGGGGGGTCATCCCCGCTCGCGCGGGGAACACGGTGCGTTCGTCGACGCGGTCAAGTCGGGCACGGGGTCATCCCCGCTCGCGCGGGGAACACTCCGAGCATGACCTGGACGTGGGTGAGGACCTGGGGTCATCCCCGCTCGCGCGGGGAACACACTTCTTGACCAGCAACTATAAGTGCGCATTCCCGGAATCGGGATGAGTTTGCCAAATCGCGGCAGCGATCGGCCCTCGAGCGCGTCAATGCGGATTCATCGCGCGCTACTGACTGCGACGACGCCTGCGCTGGGACGCTGTGCTCCAGCCCTTCCGTACTCGACCACGACGGGCGGCGTTGTCGCTAGGTCGGCGCATGAGCATGACGCCGTCGTAGTCGACTGGCTCCCACTCGTGGCGGTGGGTTCTGAAGGCGAGGCGCTGCTCGCCATCGGTGTTGTGCACCATGATCGCCTTGCCACTGTCGACGTATTCGAGGATTTGCATCCACAGATGGTCACGCACACGTGCGGGTACGTGGCCGACGTATACGCCGGCACTGATCTCCATCAGCCAGCGGGTTAGGCTGCCTCGCAGCTTCGCGGGGCAGTTTGTTAGCACCACGACTACCACGGCGGTTCCAAATCCTCGGGTGCAAAGTTCGTTCCTCCAACGACATTGCCGTGACGGCCGTCCCACAGCTCGATGACATCGGCGTATTCCGCCTGCACCTCATCGGACTGATTGTCGGGTAGGAGTAGTCGGTGGATATCCTTGACGCAGCGAGTCAGCAATGCTCCTGATTTGACCGCATCCCGAACGGCGCGACGGGTGATCGCGCCGACATCGTCGTCCGGCAGGTCCTCGCGGTCGATGGTGGCGGCTACATCGAAGGCAACCGGAATCGTGATTTCCGATTTGTAGAGGTCTGCGACGTCGTAGACGAACGATCGATCGTGGCCAGTGTGCACAAATCCAAGCCCTGGGCTACACCCGAGCGCGACGACGACGGAGTGGACGACACCGTATAGGCACGCATGAGCCGCAGAGAGCGCCTGGTTTACGACATCAGACCCGGCGAAATCGAGGGGGTCGTAATCTCGGCGCAGCCATTCGATTCCAGTGCGAGCAGAGTGTGTCCGGTACATGCCGCGCACTCGCGCACCCTCGCGACCCCTCAGTTGTTGCATGGAACAGGAGCTGACGTCCTCGTCAGGGAATCGCATCTCATACATGGCCCGTGCGACGGCGATGCGCTCGCGGCCATTGGATACAGCGCGCGCTTGAGCATCAAGAAGTCGTGAGCTTCGGCCCAATGGCCGTCCGTGAGCGTAGTAGCGGACACCGCGTTCGCCTACCCACACTGCCGTCGATCCGCTGTCAGCGAGCAAGAGCATCGCCTGGTGTGTAACTCGCGTGCCTGGCCCCAAGAGGAGCGCGCCGAGCGAAGCCGCAGGTATATGTACAACGCCAGCGTCATCGGTCGCCGTGATCGCGCTGTCGTCACGGCCGATCGTTGCTCGTTCCACGTACACGAACGAGATTCGGTCCTGCACACGAACTAGCTCGCTGGGCCGGGATGGACGAACTCCAGGAATGTCGCTCATCTCAGGTCGCGGGCAGTAGCGTCATCAAGCCGCAGCCGTAGCCCTTTGCGCGGCCGATGCCGTGCGTTAAAGAATGTCGCAACTGTGCCTCATCGGTCACGATCAACCGGCCTTCGAAGGCAGCGGTCACCAGGGTGACGCGTTTGCCATTGCGATTGAAGACTGCGGTCTCTCGTTCACGCAGGATCAGTTCGGGATGCGCGCTTTCAGCATCGGTGGAACTGCTCGCGAGGGTGAAGCCGTGTGTCTCGCTGCGGCCGACGAACCATTGACGTTGATGGCTGTCGGTCACGTGCCCGACGATCCGCTTGAGCTGCTGACCGTCGACGACGACAGTGGCCCGGTGCGTTGGGTTGGCGGTGAGCCGGAACACATACTGTTCGCCTGCGCGGAGACCAGCGAGAAACGGCCCGTAATCTCGGGTGGCCCAAGGTGAACCGGTGGACCAGCCGGCCTGCTCGTTGATGTGCGCGAGGCAGGGCTTGTTCGGGCTGACCACCAGAAGGCTCGTCTCCTCGCCGGTACGATCGACGCGCCACAGCACTCGGCCGCTAGCAGTTTCAGTCGGAGTATCGGGTGGAAACGATGACATCACTGCAGCGTGCATGGCGTGCCGGTTGCTGAGGAGCCTAAGGGCGCCCCGACTGCGTCGGTTGAGGGCGATTCGGGACATATACATCAGCTGCCTCCTAGGGCGGCGAGCCAGTCCGGGGTCGACGCAGGACGCTGTGAATCGAGATTCTCGATATCGACTGCCTCGTGTACGACGTCGCGCCACTCGTACTGACGGTGCTCGGGATCGAAGCTCACTGGGTGGTCGCGGATTGAATCAGTTGCGGTGTCCTCAGGACCCGCGTCGCGCACGATCGGGAGTCGAACGATCCTCGCCTGCGCACGTCGGTGCTGAGGACCTGCCGTCCAGTCGGCGTCGCGTAGCGAACGGGAGAGATCGGTGGCGACCAGTGAGCCGCGTAGAGGTCCTGCCGGCGGAAACGCCCGGCGTCCCAGGTAGAGGGGAAAGGTCGGTTCTGCCAGCGCTTGCACGAGGGCTTCCAACACTTCGTCCGGGCCCTGGATGCCCGCAACAAAGCGCGCATCCGCCAGGTAGTAGCGATTGGTGAGTGGTTTCGCTTTGCCTGTGCGCCAATCGATCTCGGTCTGGAAGTCGCGCTCCAAGCGCCCTGGTTGGTCGGTGCGGACCCCGAAAGTGAGGCTGGCCAGATCCTCAATCGGATCGGTACGCCGACGACCGAGCGCTGCGGCGAGGAGTCCGAGTATTCCGCTCTTGGTCGGCTCCGGGCGGGTGTGTCGTTGCGTGAACCGGCTGGAATCGCCCCACGCCTGTTGTGGCCCGGAAAGGTTGATCAGCAGGGTGGTCACTGTTCACCGCCGAGCCGATCACGAAGCTGCGTCCCTAGCGTTGACGCCAACTCATTCAGCGACATCCGGTCAGCGAACCCGGCAAGACCGTCGACCTCACGGGAAGTGACCGCAAAAGCTACTGCGGGTGCCGCGTCGTACGCCGCGTAGGTGCTATTGGCCTCGGAGATCAGTCTGGAGATCGATGTGGTGGCCAGTCCCTGGTCGGGCGCGACGGCCTCCTCAAAGGCTCCGGCGAAGTTGATCGGTTGGTCCGTTCGCACCGTGACAAGCACGAACGCCGGCAACGTCTTGTTCGCGAAGGTGTTTCGTTTACCCGTCGGCATCGAACCGACGAAAGCCCGCGTGAACGCCTCAATACCTCGCACGGCGGCCTCCACCGAACCGAGGTTCTCCAGCAGGAGGGAAGCGTTCACCGTGGCGTACCTGTATAGAGTCGCCGTGTTGAACTCCACCGTGCCGATCATCCCGGCGCCCGCGTTGTCTTCGACCTGTTTGTCATCTACAGCAGTGAAGTAGTCGAATTCGGGGACGACGGTGTGCGTACCCAAAGCATGGGCCACCTGAGCAGCGGCGTCGACATTGAGATCAGGGGCGTCGGCGATCATTCGGCCGAATAGGGCAAGATCAATGGAATTGCCGCGGTTGAGAATTGCCTTGGCTTGCTTCTTATCGATTTTGTCTCCGGACACGATGGCGAGTTCGGCGAGCGCATCGATCTGCGGATTGGATAGGAACAGCAGGGCACCGGTCTTGGAGTACTCGGATTGGTCCTCGGCGCCTTTGCGTGGCTTCACCTTTTCCACCTTGATCCCGGTCGCGGTGAGTACGGCGATGGCGCGATCCTGTGCGACTTCGCTCAATTCTGAGCTGCGTTCACGGATGCGATCGGCGATCAGGTCGACCATCCTCAGCGTGCGCACACCCAACTCCGAATCGTCGAGGTGGCCGTGAAAGTCGTTCCGCATCGCGCGCTTCCAGGCCTGGCTGGAGACTCGGGCGCGTCGCGTTCCGCCGAAGACAGTGGACTTGGGACTGCCGTCTTCGTCTCGGTTGATATTTGCCGGCGGGATGGTCTGGACGGCGTGGAAGTCGATGAACAGTGACATGGGTACTCCTGGTTATCAGTGGTTATCAGTGGTGGTCAGGCCGGTGCGGTCGTGGACTCTGCTGGGGTGGGTGCCTCCGCGGAGACGTGGGTGGGTTTGGGGGTCCGGCTGAACGCGCGCGACCACTGCAGTTGCACCCGCCGTCGTGCGGCGCCTGGGCTCTCGCCTTTGCGGGCGAAGCCGTCCAGGGCGGCGAGGTCGCGGGCCAGCCTTCCGTAGTCCAGCGGGATGCCATGCGCCCGCAGTTGTCCGACAAGGCTACGCAGGTGCCATTGTGTCTCGCTGGCGGTGTCTGCGGTCACCAGGGCGTTGAAGCGCCGGATCACCGGTTCGCTCGGAGTGTTCGCCCCGTCGGCGCGGGCAAGGCGGCCGAGGGCGTCGCCCAGTGTGGGGCCATCGACGTGCATGGTCTCCGGTTTGGACTGCTGGTGTAGTGCGTACAGGGTGAGAGCTAGGTAGACGGCGCTCTCTTCTTGGCTTGGGAACGGGAAGTCGTCGGGAGTATTACCGCCGAACCCGAGGAAAGCGGTCTGCCACGCCGCGGGATCATCGCCGATTTCCGATGCTGCTGCGCGCCGGAGTCTGGCGAGCGCGGCGATCGCTGCGCCGCTGTTGTTGCGCATCCCCTTGTAGAGATCTCGGGCGCGGCGGTCGACATGGCGGTCGATTCCGAATCGCTGCAGGGTCTCACTGTCGGTCGTCATTTCTCTGTGTCCTTTCGGCTATCCGGTAGATGCTTGAACAGGTTGTACGCGAACCAATTGGCGGAATTTCCGGCCGAAATGGGATTCCCGTCGACCGTGCGGACTGCGCGCGATCGTGGGGTCGCGGAATCCAGTAGTTCGTCCGCCAGCTTGGACAACACCTCGCGAGCAATGCCGAACCAGGACTGAAGGAGTTCTTCTGTGTCGCGTTGATTGTCGACGTACCGAATCCAGGCACGAAAGTGCTGGTCTAGGGCCGCGTAGGCGCCAGCGCGGGTGTGGGCTGCCGAGTGGTGGCGGTCGCCGCCGTCCGCAACTGTCAGATCCCCGGCCAGGTGCGCCAGCGCGGACACGGCGTCGTCGGTCCGTTCGAGAGCTTCCACGACGCAGGCCCGTGCTGCGCCGGTACCTTCGGCGATCGCCGGATGCAGCACCAGATTGTCACTGAAGATCTGCGAGTATGTCGACATCTGGGCGCCGTACTCGACGCCCACCGACACCAGCCCGACGAGTCGGTTGGGGATGAGTCCCTGGTCCAGCCTTGTGCCGAGACGTTTCACGATCGCCGAAGGGTAGGAGACGGTGATTCCATTGGCGACCGTCACAGGCTTGGGAGCTGGTAGCAGGGCCGCGAGTCCGCGCCAGAGTGCTCGGGTCGGGTCGTGGGTGCGCGGCATGTACAACGCCGAGGGCGACTTCAGCTTCTTGGTCTGCGGTTCGCTGTAGCGCCACGAGGTCATCGGCTCATTGTCGAGTTGATAGGCCTTCGCGATAGGGTCGCCGACGCAGATCAGCACGCGAGTGACACGGTCCTCCGCGGTGAACAGGCGAATGTGCCGGATCGGCCACGTGAACAGGCCAGCCGGGCCGAACGGGCCGATCACCGCCTGGCTGCGTGGCGCGGGAGTCAACGGCTCAAGTTCCCACAGCGCCACATCGTCGCGACGCTGATCCGGTTCGGCGGCGGGCACCCAATTGTGAATCAGGGTTTCACGCAGATCCCGTCCTTCGAGGTAGAGGCCGCCCAGCCAGCCGGCCCATCCGACACCGACCGGGTATCCCTTGCCGCCCTGGGTACGGGGATCGTCGACGGCGCCGGTCTTGATGCCGTCGAAGTCATAAGCCTGGCAATGCACCAACCAGCGTGCGGCCTCAGCGAACGACAGGTCCGGGACGGTGCGCCGCATCGTGAACAGGCTGTCCTCTCCGGGGGAATCCGGCACAAGGATGCCGAGCGGCTTGGTCTCGCCCGAAGTGCTCTGAAGTCCGGCGACCTGCATGAACGGATGAATCTCGTCGAACAGCTCGAAGCGGTGCCGCCACTGGTCCAGATAGGCGTTGATCCGGCCGTGGGGGAGGCTGCCCGACTCCCAGAGCTCGTCGACTTCCTCGTCCGAGTCAAGGGCGCGATACATGATTGCGAGGGCGATACGCAGGATCGCGAAGTCCTGGGTCGGCAACTCTCCCGCGATCCGACGGATCTCGGTCGAGCGATGAAACAGCTCACGCAACGAGACCAAGTCAGGATCTCCCGTTCGCAGGCGCACGCTGATCCACGGGTCATCGACCAGATTGAACGAGTGAGATGTCATGAATGCTCCTGATGGGTGACAAGGAGACCGAGGTCGGTGTCGTAGTGAAAATCGAATCCGGCGTACGCAGCGTCGCCGTGCGCATCGAGGATCAGCGGTAGCATGCCGCGCAGCCATTTCGAGTTCTGCCAAGTGTCGATTCCGTCGTCCTCGAGCTCGGAGATCAGCTGATCTCCGAGCTGATCGACGCCGAGGAACCCAGGTAGCCGAAGTGTGTTCTTGGAAGCGGCTAGCGCGATGCCCTCATCAACGACCGTGGCCATGTCGACCTGTGCTCCGCCTAGCTCGGCGGCCCATTGGGGGATCACCAGACGGTCATCGATCCGCTGAACGACAACCACTTCGATCGAGTCTTCAGCATCGCGGACCTGCGCGGCGCCCCGTTCCCCGCTCGCGTCGGCGGCTCCGGGCAACTCAGTCCAGTCAGTGAGTAGCCTGCGACTCGGCGGCGGGAGTCGATACTGGTCGGCGCGGCGACGTTGGTCGGCATGCAGCAGCCGGTCCTTCTCCTCGGACGTCGCCCAGACGTCTTCCCATCCCGGTGGGGGACCGATGGTTTCGTAGGCGCGGGTGACCAGGTGGGCGACGTCGTTGGGACTGTCAACCATGGCGTGCTGCGCGAAGTGTTCATCGAGGGTGGCTAGCGCACGTAGGAGGGCCGCGGCGCCGTATACCTTCGTGCAGCCGCGGTCGAGGTCCGGTGCGCCGTCGGTGGTGCGGGTGAATCCAGTCAGGACCAGCCTGGCCGTGCGATGTGCTGCGGGGCGGTCGGCATCTTTACCTCTGTGCCGGTGCAGGCGGCCTGCCCGTTGAATAAGCAGATCAAGCGGCGCGACGTCGCTGAACATCACGTCGAAGTCGATGTCTAGCGATTGCTCAATCACCTGGGTGGAGACCACGATCAGCGGCCGATTCGGAGCAGTCGCGGCAGGACCGAGGCGTACGCGCAGTTCCTCCTCCTTGTGGAGGCGGTCCGGGGAGAGAAACCGCGAATGTAGCAGGCGCAGGTCGAGGTTGTCAGTATTGGCGGTGCGCAGCGTTCGATAGACATCCTGCGCACGGCGGACGGTGTCGCAGATAACGGCGACATTACCGCCGCCAACTGCAGCGGAAAGGGCGGCTAGGGCGATCGCCTCCACATTTCCGGGAAGCTCGTCGACCTGAATTGATGAAGTGCGCGAAGATGCCGGCAACGCGACGACGTCGGCGCCATGGTCGGTGGTGTAGGTGATACGTGGATAGATGATGGCGTCGTCGTCAATCGGAGCGGTGGCGCGTCCGCGACCGTCGTTGTACGCGGTGATCAATTCGCGGCGGATCGACGGTGTCAGGGTTGCCGACATGGCGATCACTGGAACGTTGTAGGCGGCCAGCCAGGTGAGCATGCGGCACAGATAGCGGCGCATGAATGTGTCGGCTGCGTGTACCTCGTCGATCACGACAACCTTGCCCGCGACACCGAGATGCCGCAGCGCAACGTGCTTGGCGCGCAGAGCACCGAGAAGCAATTGGTCGATGGTGCCCACCACGAAGTCGGACATCGTGGCTAGTTTGCCGCGACCGGTGAGGAACCAGTGGGCGACAACGTTGCCGCTTCCGTCCGGGTCGTAGACGTGCGACATTCGACGTACGTTGGCGTACTCGGGGTTGAAATGGGCCTTCCCGTGCGCGAGTCCGAGCGAGACGTCGGTGTCGGCGATGATGGTGCTGAGCCATTCGTGGACAGGGGCGAGGATCCCATCTGAAGTGGCCTGCGTCGGGAGGGCAAACAAGATGCCGCCCAGGTCGAACTTGGCGGCCATAACCTCGCTGGCGGCCAACGCCGCTTTGGTCTTTCCTTCTCCGGTGGGTGCTTCGAGGATGAGGAGCTCCGGTTCCGTCAGCCGTCGCGCAAGCTCGACGATCCCTGTCTGCAGAGGGCGGGGCTCAGGTAGGCCGAGGTGATCGGAAAACAGTCGGGTGTCGTCGACGGACTCGGCGCGCCATGGTGGGGGGAGGCCGAGTCTTGCCATCGCGTCAGCCGCCGCGCCGGGTTCGCGCGGTGTGCTCCGTAGCGGAAAGAACTCGGTGTTCGAGGCAATCCAGTCAGCCAGGATCGTCAGTCCCGTTAGGGAGATCGCGGACGGTTGCGGCAGTGCTATGGCAGCAAATGCGGCGAAGTCGTCGTCGATCAGACCCGCGAAATCGGCTGTGTAGCAAGCCAACTCGCGTTGGGTTGGCCACCAAACCTGTTTGTCGCCCAACAATGGTGAGCCGGGTTCGGAGTGTTCGGGTGGCGGAGTGCTGAAGTCGCCGTGATGGCCTAGCGGAATGCTGGCGTACGTTGACGCGATCTTCCTGGAAAATCCATGACTCGACCTCAGCCATTCGCGCAGAATGAAGTAGCTCGCCGCTTCATGGCGTAGCTGTCGGCGGTTGCGTTCGACTGACGGATGAAACGACAGGCCGGCGTCCTCCGCTTTGAGGCGGAGCCAATCCATCTGGCAGGTGAACGCCGGGCTCGCTTTACCCAAATCGTGACTAGCAGCCAACCAGATGGCTACCTTGCGGGCTAGGGGCAGGTTCCCGTCGAAAGCGGCAGCCACCACGCGCTGAGTCGCTGTGGGTAGGAAGTGGTCCCAAAGAGTGGCCGCCACCGCCGCGGAGTCGGATATGTGCAGATAGAGGGGGAGCCACTCGACCTTCGTGTCGTAGTCAGACTTGGCCCACAGTGCCCGCGCCCGCGGCGACAAGCGCTCGGCTAGGGCGAGGTTGTCGGTGGTGTCTGGTTTGGTATGTCCCACGTCACTGAAGGTAGGTAAGCTTGTAGCGGTTGTCAAGTCGAGAGAAAGGTACCTAGTTAATCTAATTGTCATGGGTGCGTGACTGTCGTGGGGGTCAACCCCCGCCTGGGCGGGGAGCACTGTGCCCGAGTTGCGCGAGACAACGGAACCTACGGGTCATCCCCTTGGCGTCGAGGGGAAGTGGGGTGCCATGTGCGACGTCATCACACCCGGTTGAACCTTAATCCTGTCCGATGGCCGGTGGAAGAGGAGTTCCTCGACTTCGCTCGACGGTCGGGAGTTGCGCCGCGGGCGCACTCGGCTGGAGAAGTCGGGACTTGGGATCGTGCTGCGCTCGAATGTCGATATTTGACTGGAGGAGGACCGGTGGTTCCTAGTGTGCCGACGTCAACTCCGAGTTGGCGCGCAACTCGTGGTCCGCGACCCGCAGCGTGGAGTAAGCCCTGGCCAAATCGTTGTTTCAGATCGCGTTCCCGGGCTAGACATTCGCCAGAATTTCGCCAAAGCAGATGGGGATGTGAATGGGAGCCCCGTCTCATCGTTAGTCCCGATTCATCCCGGGTTCGTGCGTTCGCACAGTAGCTGTAGTGGATATGGCTTAGATCACAGGCATTGTGAAACCTTAGTGGAACAGACTCAACTTTGGTGGTGTTGAAACCAGTGAAGGAGTCGCGACTGGCTCCTAGACTTGCGTGCGGAGCATGCGGCTTCGCACCAGCCTCTGAAGACGAAAAGAAAGGCATTGCCAGTGGACAGCTTCACGCCCACCACCAAGACGCAGGCTGCACTGCAGGCTGCCGTCCAAGACGCGGCCGCAGCGGGTAACTCCGATGTGCGCCCGGCCCATATCCTCGTCGCGCTGCTCGAGCAGTCCGACGGTATCGCGACGCCGCTGCTCAAGGCAGTCGGCGTGGAACCCGCGCGCATGCTGGCCGAGGCCAAGAGCCTCGTCGGCCGGGCGCCGGTGGTCTCCAGCAACAGCGCGCAGCCGCAGCTGAGCCGGGAGTCCATCGCGGCGATCACCGCCGCGCAGAATCTCGCGACCGAACTGAACGACGAGTACGTCTCCACCGAGCACCTGATGGTCGGCCTGGCGACCGGCGACTCCGACGCCGCCAAGGCGCTGCAGGATGCGGGCGCGGGCCCCGAGGCGCTGCGCGAAGCATTCCAGGCGGTGCGCGGCACAGCCCGAGTGACCAGCGAAAACCCAGAAGACACCTACCAGTCGTTGGAGAAGTACTCCACCGACCTCACCAAGCGCGCCCGCGCCGGTGAGCTCGACCCGGTGATCGGCCGCGACAGCGAGATCCGGCGCGTGGTGCAGGTGCTGAGCCGCCGTACCAAGAACAACCCGGTGCTCATCGGCGAGCCCGGCGTCGGCAAGACGGCGATCGTCGAGGGCCTGGCCCAGCGCGTCGTCGAGGGCGATGTGCCCGAGTCGCTGCGCAACAAGACCGTCGTCTCGCTCGACCTGGGCGCGATGGTCGCCGGCGCCAAGTACCGCGGCGAGTTCGAGGAACGCCTCAAGGCCGTCCTCGACGAGATCAAGGCCGCCGACGGCCAGATCATCACCTTTATCGACGAGCTGCACACCATCGTCGGCGCCGGTGCGACCGGCGAGTCGGCGATGGACGCGGGCAACATGATCAAGCCGCTGCTGGCGAGGGGTGAGCTGCGCTTGGTCGGTGCCACGACACTCGAGGAGTACCGCAAGTACATCGAGAAGGACGCCGCCCTGGAGCGCCGGTTCCAGCAGGTACTGG
>NZ_JBAQWU010000056.1:0-15957 GCF_049299075.1 Gordonia sp. (in: high G+C Gram-positive bacteria) | reverse complement strand
AGTTCACACTCGGCCCGCTCGCACGCTCCCGGTGCTCCGGCGCAGCGTCGTCGTGCGGCTCGTCGCCCGGCCGGCGCCCCTACCGGCCGCTGAGGCTCGGCTGACCTGAGCCGGTGATCTCGCGGTGGCTAGCTGCCCGCGAGACCACCGGCTCCGTCGGTGCTTGGCAAGAACGTTGGCCTCGGCTCTGTGCCGACGAGCGGCCCCAACTTCTGTCGGATACTGGGCGTACTCTCTGTGAGTCAACTAGCCAGCAAGCTTAGGAGTAGCGCATCGTGATTCCAGATCATCGACGGTTTCGGTTTGACGGCGGCGCCGGCACATACGTCGGTACGGCGATTCTGGCGTTCCTGGTAACGGTGTTTACTCTTGGTATCTGTTACCCGTTCGGGCTCGTGTTAATGGAGCGCTGGCGCGCCAAGCACTCCTACATCGACGGACAGCAACTGGTGTTCACTGGCACAGCCTGGGGGCTGTTCGGAAAGTGGATCAAGTGGCTTTTCCTGATGGTGATCACTTTGGGAATCTACTCGTTCTGGGTGGTGCCGCGAATCCAGCAGTGGAAGTGGGAGCACACCGCTTTCGTGGATCCGAGCGTCAATCCATACTTTTCGGCGGCACACATCAGTCCCGCGGGCGTGGGTTCTGTAGCCGGAGTTCAGCCTCCGGTGACTGTGGTCGATCGGTAGTCCCCGTGCCCGGTCAGCGGCGGTGCAGTGCCTGCTCGACGGCGGTACGGATGGGACCCTCCCAGAGGTCTCCGTGGCCGGGCAGCATTAACTGCGCGTCGGTGACCGCGATGGCTTCCAGGGATTCGGCGTTCTGCTCTGGATCGTGGGTGAAGATCGGGCCGAGGCACTGCGGTCCCTGGCGCGAGGTGATCAGGTGCCCGCTGATCAGCGCATCACCGGTCACCACGGCTTCGCCGTCGGCCACCAGGAAGGCGCTGTGGCCGCGGGTATGGCCGGGTGTCGCGATCGGGACCGGCCGGCCGGGCAGGTGACCGAGCCCGGTGAACTCAGCGGCGTCGTCGATCCCGTCCTTATTCAGCGCACCGAGCGGAATGATCTGGCTGAGCCAGCGCAGCACGCGCGGCTGCCAGGCGATCGGCGCCAGCGACGCGGCGGTGGCCTGCTCGAGGTAGTTGCGCCGGGCGTGGGACACCTCATGCGGATCGGCATAGACGGGAAACGTGTACTTCTCCCGCAGCTTCACCAGGCCGCCGAGATGGTCGACGTGCGCGTGGGTCAGCAAGGCGGCGCGGATATCCTCGGGCCGAGCGCCGACGCGGCGCAGCGACTCGACCACCGCCACCGCGTGACCCGGGTAGCCGCCGTCGATCAGGGTGATCCCCGCGCTGGACTGTAAAAGAACCCAGTTGACCGTCGCCGTTGAGACGAGGTGGGTTTTACCGTGAGGGCTGGTCAGCGTATCAATGCGCAGGTCCACGACGCTACGTTCCGTTCTTGACGACCAGCACGAACGGGCCGACCTCGGTGACCGTGTACGCCGGGTCGTTGAAGACCTCGGGGCGGAAGGTGACCGTGTACCTCTTGATGTTTGGATCGTTCGGATACACATCCTGGGCCAGCCGCAGCGTGTACCCGTCCGGGCTGTACCGGAAGATGAAGACGTTCGGGAGCGGCCATTGGCTGGTGGCCATCGCGGCGTGCAGTTCGGCCGGATCGGTGGCCTTCGACCACTCCGCGATCGCCGCAGCGCGCGCCTCGAACTCGGCGAGCGGGTTGGCGTAGTGCGAGGTGAGGCCCTGGAAGCCCCAGTATGGGTAGATCGAGAGGAAGCTGAAATCGGCGGTCAGCACGACGTTTTCGGTGGCCGGGCGTCCGGTCTGCTCGCCGATCAGGCGATGCAGTTGCGCATAATAGGACTCGGAGCCGGGTGGACGCTGATCACCGCGCTGCCCGTGACCATCGGTGTCGGTGTACGCAATGGTGATCTCCGAGGAGAGCGTCGCAGGCAATTGCTGGGCAACACCGAGCGCACCGACGGCGGCCAGGACGCCGACGACGGTACGGACATCGCCGAACTGGCGGACCGCGAGGCGGGCGAGCGCGACCACAGCGAAGGCGCCGCCAGCGGCCAGAATGCCCGCGCTGACTGCCTCCAACCGGAACGACAGCAGGGTGCTGCCGATCGCCGTACGCGCCAGTGAGGCCAGGGTCAGCAGGACAATTCCGACCAACGCCGCTGCGAACGCGAACGCGATGGTCCGCCGCCGCATGAACCAGATTGTCCAGATCAAGCCGGCCAGGGCGAGGATCCCCATCAGGGTGAGGTGGAAGAACGGCAGCGGCAGGATGGCGCCATTCTCCGGCAGATAGTGTTCGGCGGCACCGGAGATGGTGACCGAGCTGCTCATCCGCTTCATCAGGTACGGCGCCCAGAAGAGTAGGGCGACGGCACCGGCGATCACACCGATGACGATCAGACGCACGATGGGCCCGGCAGCCCGGGTTCGGCGCTCTGCGGCCTGCGCGCGCCCGTCCACCGCGCCATTGCGCGTCGAGAAAGCGATCTGCGCCAGATAGGCGAGGGTGATGAGGACGGCGGTGCCGGCGAACAGTGCGGTGTACAGCGTGTAGACCGTCGCCGAGACGCCGAGGAAGACGCCTGCTGCGACCACCGCGAGCCAGTGGGTGTCGCGCGGGCAGCCGGGTCCGTCGGCCAGCGCCCGCCCGCGCCCGCGCAGCGCCGACGCGATCACCACAAGCATGGGCACGCCGATCAGGATCAGCACCGCCGCGTACGGCTCCGGGGACGCGAAGTACAGGGTGGCCGTGGTGACGGAGAGTCCGACGGCCGTGCCGATGGTGACACCGACCATGCGGTTCCACAGTGCGACACCGAGCGCGGCCGCCGCCGCCATCGAGACGATCGCCCACGGCTTGTAGGCCTCCCAACCGGGCAGGCCGAAGAAGTCCGCGTAACGTCCGCCGAACCAGAACCAGGTGGCGGGATAGTACGGGGGAAGATCCAGGTAGGTCATGTCCGCTAGCCGCGGACTGCTGGTCAGGCGGGTCAGGTACTCCGTGCGGAACTGCTGGTCAGCAGTCAGGCCATGCAGGTACAGCTTGGTGGCGCCCAGCGGCATGCCCAAGCTCACAGTGACCAGACCGGCCGAGGCGATCGAGCCCAACCACGATGTGGCGAGCCGCCACCCTGGGCGGTACCGGGCGGCCACCACCGCGACCACCGCCAGCAGAATCACCACCGCCTGCCCGAGGGTGGTCAGCGCGCGGGTGACATTCGAGGTGTTGTACGCCGGCCACGACACCGCGTCGATCACCCGCAGCCCGACGACGCCGACGGCGGCGCCGAGCACCACCGCACCGACGATCTCGAGCAGATCACGGCCGCGATCGCGCACCGTGTGCCGGACCGGAGCCTGCGTCATCGGGGCCTGGGTCATCGATATGCCGCCGGCGACGATCAGACGGGGAGTTTACGGAAGATTGGGCGAGGTACGTGGCGCAGCGCCATCATGATGAACCGGAACGGGCCCGGCACCCAGATGACGTCCTTACCTTTGCCGACGGCCGCGACTACCCGCTGGGCGACGTCCTCTTTATTGACCGTGAGGGGGGCCTCGGCGACATGCGCGGACAGGCGCGTGCGCACCTGGCCCGGGCGCACCACCAGCACGCGGATGCCCTCGGGACGCAGCGCGTCGCCCAGGCCGAGGTAGAAGCCGTCTAGGCCGGCCTTGGTGGAGCCGTAGACGAAGTTGGAACGACGAACCCGCTCGCCGGCGACCGAGCTCATCGCCACGATCTGCCCGTGCCCTTGCGCGCGCATATGCTCGGCGAGTAGCACGCCGACCGAGACCGCCGCGGTGTAGTTGATGTCAGCTTCGAGAACGGCCAGCTTTTGGTTCTGCCAGGCCTCCTCGTCGTCGCCCTGAATGCCGAACGCCACGATCGCCACGTCGATGTCGCCGCCGGCGAAGGCGGCGTCGATGACGCCCGGGTGCGAGCCGGTGTCGAGGGCGTCGAAGTCGATCTGCTCGACCGACGACGCACCGGCGGCTGTCATTGTCTCGATAGCGGCAGCGGCGGCCGGGTCGTTCGGGACGGTGGCCAGCACGACGCGCATCGGACCGCTGCGCAGGAACTCGGCGGTGATCGCCAAGCCGATCTCCGAGCTACCGCCCAGGACGAGGATGGATTGCGGGACGCCGACGGCGTTTAACATTGTTGCTCTCTTCTCGGGAGGGTGTGGTTTCGACTCGCTTCGCTCGCTCAACCATCGAGGAGGAGCCTGCTTGTCGAAGGGTTAGACGAGCTTCAGGCGCCGTCCCATATCGGACATGAAGACCTTGTCCGGGTCGACGCGGCGGCGCACCTCGAGCCACTCGTCGATGCGCGGGTACATGACGTGGAAGGCCTCGGCGGTGGTGCGCGAATCCTTCGCGGTGTACAGGCGGCCGCCAATCGACATCACCCGGCGGTCGAGCTCGCTGACAAACTCGTGCAGGCCGCGCTTGATCGGGAAGTCGACGCAGATGTTCCAGCCCGGCATCGGGAAGCTCAGCGGGGCGCGATTGCCCTCGCCGAACAGTTTGAAGACGTTCAGGAAGCTCACGTGTCCGGAGGCCTGGATGTCGTAGATGATGCCTTTGAACTCTTCGATGGCCTCGGGCGGAACGATGAACTGGTACTGCAGGAAGCCTTTGCTTCCGTACGCCCGGTTCCAGTTACCGAACAGATCCAGCGGGTGATAGAACTTCGTGAGGTTCTGGATCTTGCCGGTGTAGGTGGCGCCGGTCCGGTAGTAGGCCTCACCCAACAGGGAGAAGTCGAACTTGTTGGCCAGCCCGTTCGGGAAGATGTCCGGCAGGTTCACTAGCGTCGGCGCATCGAACTTCAGTGGATCGGCGGCCAGCTTCGGTGGCAACTCGTCAAGGGTGGCCAGGCGGCCGCGCGAGAAGCTGCCGCGGCCGAGCTTCGGCGGCTTGCTGATGGCATCGAACCAGCCGGAACTGTAGGTGTAGTTGTCCTCCGAGCCGTCAGTGTGCAGCGCGATGGTCTCGTCGAGGGTTTTGGTCACGGCGCCGTCGGCGATGAAGTACGCCGTCTCAGTGCGCGTCATCTTGATCTTGGCGCGGAGGATGATGCCGGTCAGGCCGATACCGCCGACCGTCGCCCAGAAAATGGAGCCATCCGGATCATCGGGCGAACCCTCCGGGGTCAGCGTGAGAACCTTGCCGGAGGCGATGAGCAGCGAGATCTCGACAACGTGGTTGCCGAAGCTACCCGCGCTGTGGTGATTCTTACCGTGGATATCGCAGCCGATGGCGCCGCCGACGGTCACCTGGCGGGTGCCCGGGAGCACTGGCACCCATAGGCCGTGCGGCAAGGCGACGCGCATCAGGGTGTCCAAGTCGACGCCGGCGTCGACGTCGACGATGGCCGTGGCGTCGTCGATCGAATAGATGCGGGTCAGCTTGGTCATGTCGATGGTCAGGCCACCGGCATTCTGCGCATTCTCGCCGTAGGAGCGGCCGAGGCCACGGGCGATCACGCCGCGCTGTAGGTACGACGGCTTGTCCGCATTGTCATCGGCCACGCGAGCCACAGCGTCGGCAATGACCTCCGGGTATGGGGTCGACAGCACATGCCCTTCGATACCCATGGTGCGGCCCCAGCCCATGAGCTTCTGGGTCTGGATCGGGAGCTTTTCGGTGTTCGTCATCGCAGAGAAGACTACTCGCCGCAACCTGAGGATTGCCTAGAAGCGAGGGTGAGGGTGATCAAACCTACGGGAATGGGCCGCGGAATGGGTTGCCGACGGCGCCCAGGTGGTCGGCACCGGCACCGGCATTGCGTTAGTGTCAGAACCCACTGGGTAGCGTCCGAACGCTGGCGCCAGAGTCGGTTCGGGCCTCGCGGAAGTCCGATGGTGAGAGGGGCAGCGGTGATTGTCGTCGGCTATGCGGCGGGAGCGTTCGGTCGCGCGTGCTTGGAGCAGGGCATCGCCGAGGCCCGTCTGCGCGACACCGAGCTACTGGTGATCAACGCCGTCTCCGAAGTGCGCGGTCAGCGACTGGTCGAGGCCGACGAGATCGCCGCGGTCGAAGCGCGTTTGACCACCGCAGGTATTCGCTATCGGATCCGCCAGCCCATCGGCGCCACCCCGGCCGAAGAGCTGCTGAACGCGATGGATAGCGATGACGCAGAAATGCTGGTCATCGGTATGCGTCGCCGCACCCAGGTGGGCAAATTACTGCTCGGCAGCACCTCGCAGTACCTGCTCGTCTCCTGCCATAAGCCGGTCCTGGTGGTGAAGCCGAACGATGAGCACCGGCGCTCGGAGCCGCTGGGCTCGGTCGACCGCCGCGTCGACGAGCTGCAGCAGACCGGCGACGAGATCGAGCCCTGACCCAGACGTAAGCGCACAGGCCCGGCATGCCGTATATACGGTCGCCGCCTCTGTTGGGTTACGTCTGGGACAGACTTCAGCGGAAGATTCGCTGGACGAACGGGGTGGAGTCCGGCAGCGAGGCCAGGACAGTCCCGGAGTGGTCCTGATGTGGGTAGAGGTGGAACTCGACGGGCTGGCCAGCGGCGAGCATCTGAGCGTAAAGCGATCCCGCCGAGATGGCCGGGACGTCGGTGTCGACGAGGCCCTGGCCGAGGAAGATCGGGCGGTCGTAGCCGGAGTACGGCGTGGCCATGTACTGGACCAATGCGGCGGGCAGCCCCGGAATGGTGTTCAGCGGTCGGTGGAACCAGCTGTTCGCACGTTCACCCGCGAGCCCGTCAGCGAGGTCGCCGTAACAGCGGGTTTCGGCCATCGCGAGGACCTGCCGCCCACGCGGCGTGAGCGCGTTCTGCGGCTTCAGGTCGGGACGGGCGTCACTGAATCCGGCCAGGATGTACGCCGCGTACGCGTTGAGAGCGGCGGGGAGTGCGACTGGCGGGAAGGCCGGTCCGGCCTGCCAGACGACGTGCTCGATATTGGCCGGGGTCCCGGTCGCCACCACACCGCGGTAGTCCAGGTTGCTGCCGCGCGAGAGCGTGGTGGCGCGCCGCGCCGCGTTCAAGGCCGCCGCCGCACCCTGGGATTGGCCGACGATCGCCCATTTGGTCGACAGCGGCAGGTCCATCTGGTGCGCGGCCTTCACCGAGTCGACTACCGAGTGGGCCGCCACGTCGCCGGACAGGTAGCTCATCAGGCCCGGCGTGCCGAGTCCGGCGTAATCGGTGGCGACGACGGCGTAACGCTGTGTCAGCCAGTGGTCAAGGTAGTCGCGGTCGCGGTCGGAACGCGGCAGGGCCGACGGCGTGCAATCATCGCCGAGGCCGGTGGTGCCGTGCGCCCAGGCGATCACCGGGTAGCCGCCGCGGGGTGCGCCCTTGCGCGGGACGAAGACGGCCGCTGTGCTTGTCGCTGGCCTACCGTGCACATCGGTGGTTGCGTAGAGGATCCGGTAGGCCTGTCCGGCGGCGGGCAGCGACAGTGCCGGATCGAGCGGGACCTGCGCCAGTAGCGTGCCGGGCTTACCGATGGGGCCGGAGTAGTCGCGGGCGTCTAGTCCGGACCACGTGGGCGTGGGCAGATTCGGCGCCGCCACTGCCGGTGCCCCGGTCAACAGCAGCATGGCGGCGACGAGGACGGAGACGGCGGCGAGCGGGATGCGAAACGGCCGACGGTTCATGGAATCCGAACCTAGTGGCCGTTCGGGGCACGAGTGCCTGGGTTGGTGAAATGTCGACCGAGCCGTGACCGGCGGTCCACTACGCTGTCAGGGTGGCCGATACCGAACCGACGCAGCCGCCGGAGTACCCGGTAGAGCACCTGGAGCACGACGATTTCTCGACGCGGCACGCCCCGATGCCGATCGAGTTGCCGTTCGACGACGAGGAAGCCTCGACCGACGTCGACCTGAAAACCCAGATCATCCGGTTCATCCTGACCGGCGCCGGGTCGGCCGTCCTCGACTTCGGGCTGACCATGCTGCTGCAGTACGGCGTGGGGGTGTCCGGTGGAATCGCCAAGGCCTGCGGTTTTGTTCTGGGTACCACGGTGGCCTACCTGATCAACCGGCGCTGGACGTTCCGTGCCGAACCGAGCACGGCGCGCTTTATCGCCGTCGTCGCGCTGTACGCGGTGACCTTCGGGGTCAACGTCGGACTGTATTCGTGGCTCTCGCACCTGTGGTCGGAGACGGTGATCTACTCGGCGCTGGCCTTCGTCGTCGCCCAGGGGGTGGCGACGGTGATCAACTTCGTGGTGCAACGCGCGGTGATTTTCAAGATCCGCTGACCGCGCCAGCCGCTACATCTTGGCGATGATGTTTTCGCCGTACCAATTGAGGTGGCTGATCTTTTTTTGCAGCGGTTCGGTGTCGTTGCCCACCACGTAAGGCAACCGGAAGCCGACGATCACGTCGGTGATGCCCTTGTCTTCGAGTCGCTTCACTCCGTCGAGGGTGTAGGCGTCCATCGAGATGACGTGGATCTCGAAGGGATCGTTCTCTTTGCCTTCCTCGGCGCGGATCCGGGCCAGCTTCGCGAGGAGCGCATCGAGCTCCTCGGCGGGGCCGCCGCCGTGCATCCAGCCGTCGCCACGCCGGACGGCACGGCGCAGGGCGAGGTCGGCGTGCCCGCCGACCAGCAGCGGGATCGGCTCCGTGGGGACCGGTGACATCTTGACCTTCGGGATGTCGTAGAACTCGCCGTGGAACTGGAAGTAGTCGCCGGAGGTGAGGCCGCGGATGATGTCCATGCACTCGTCCATCCGCTTACCGCGGCGGGCGAAGTCCACCCCCATGATGTCGTAGTCTTCCGGCCAAGGACTGGTGCCAACGCCCAGGCCCAGGCGGTTACCGGTCAGATACGCGACAGACGCCGCCTGCTTGGCCACCAGGGCTGGCGGGCGCACCGGAAGCTTCAGGACGAACGGCAGAAAGCGCAGCGTGTTGGTGACGGCGCCGAGCGCGGTGGCCTGGATGAACGTCTCGACGAACTCCTTGTCTTCCAGGAATTCGCGGTTGCCGTCCGGCGTGTACGGATACTTGGCGTCGGACACTTCCGGGTAGGCCAGTGAGTCGGCGATCGTCATGCTCGCGTAGCCCGCGGCCTCGGCCGCCTGCGCGAGCGGCGCGTAGTAGGCGGGATCGGTCATGGACTCGGCGAAAGTAAAACGCATGCACCCCAGACTAGAACACGTTCTAGTCCCGTGTCACGGGACGGCCGCGGCTACTTGAGTATTCCGAGGTCGTAGAAGAGTTGGTAGCGCGTGGGATCGTCGGGCAGGAACCAGTGGAAGCCGGCTTCGGCGAAGACGCCGACCGCGTTCACGAGCATGATTACCGCAAAGAAGATCACCGCGGCGTAGCCGATCCGGCGGGCCCACAGGCCAAGCGGCTGCGTCGACGACGTGACGGGTGCGAAGGCCATCACCAGCGCGATCGCGGCGATGGCGGCGACAAACAGAATCCATGCCCAGACGTACATGTGCAGGCCCAGCACGGCGCCGCCATAGCCGGGGTCGCCGGGCAAGATGTGCAGCATGGTGTGCCGCCAGGAGGTGAAGCCTCCCACCACGCAGCCGAGGATCGCCAGCCCCCAGCCGACCTGATAGTCGCGCGGCGTGATCACCCCGGCCGTCGCCTTGCGCACGATGTACGCGCCGCCGACCGCGGCCAGTGCCATGAACATGCGCTGGATCATGCACAGCGGGCACGGATACTCCCACTGCACATACTGGACGACGAGTCCGCCGCAGATCACCAGCGTCCATCCCCCGACGAACAGCACGGCCAGCCAGTACTGGAGCCGGCCCGTCCAGTGTGCCGATCTCGGCGAAGCCTCGAGCGCGGTGTCCACGGCGGTCACCAGCTCAGTCCCAAGCCGAGACCGGACGTGATGTGATGTGACAGCAGAAAGACGGTCGCCGCCATCGTGATCCACCAGACGATGAGCGCTGTGCGCGACTTCTCCTGCCGGAACAGGAGCACCACGCTCACCAGCAAGCCAACAAAAATGAGTGCGTCCATATCCGGAGCGTAAGCACGCGGGCGCCGTCGCGGCGGCAGTCTGGCGCACCTGCTATCAAGAAACTCGCAC
Source organism: Gordonia sp. (in: high G+C Gram-positive bacteria) (assembly GCF_049299075.1). Lineage (GTDB taxonomy): Bacteria > Actinomycetota > Actinomycetes > Mycobacteriales > Mycobacteriaceae > Gordonia. Next base: position 5,866 of record NZ_JBAQWU010000056.1, on the reverse strand, counting down.
AGGGGTGGGCGAGGAATTGATGTTACGGGCTTGGGCTGTGCGTTTGCGTCATGCGGCGGCTCACGCGAGCAGCCGAAGCTGCAGTGCGCCTTAGTTGGGGCGGCCGAACTGTTCTTGGCGGCCCTGCTTGCGCAGGCGCAGCCACTCGCGGAAGCCGGCGAGGTCGCGCTGCTGCACCAGGAAGTACCAGCCGAACCGCGCATACTCTTGCGGCAGCAGCTTGCGCATACCCGGCTGGCTCATCAGGTAGCCGCGGTTGCGGTAGGTGAAGAACCGCTTGACCTCGTTGTCCGGGTACTGCGTGTGCATGCGCCCGCCGAGGATCGGGCGGAACTCGTCGCTGCCGTCCGGATGCAGGTAGGCGGTCGTCAGGCAGGTGCCGAAGGCGATGCCCGACCGCGCCAGCCGCCGGTGCATCTCCACCTCGTCGCCGCGCACAAACAGGCGCAGATCCGGTACGCCGACCCGGTCGAGGGCATCGGCGGCGAAGAGTGCCCCGTTCATCAGGGAGGCGATGCCGGGGAGGAGGTCGTCGGCGGTCGATTCCCCGGGCTCGAACAATTCGGAACGCCGCCGCCGCCACACCAGGCCGCGGCGCAGGGGGAAGGCGAGGGCGTCGGGGGCGTCGATGTTGACGACGACGGGGGACACCTCGCCGAGGCCGTGCTGCTTGGCGCACTCCAGCAGTGTCGCGAGGACGTCTGGGCCCTCGGGGCGACCGTCGTCGTCGGCGCACCATACCCAGTCGGCGCCCAATGCCAGCGCGTGCAGCATGCCGAGGGCGAAACCGCCGGCTCCGCCCAGGTTGTGCTGCGACGGCAGGTACGTCGTCGGGACCGGCTGGGCGGCAACGAGTTCGGCGACCTCCGGCTCGGCCGCATTGTCGACGACGATCAGGTGGTCGAGCGGCCGTGACTGCGCCGACAAGATCTTGAGGGACTCGCCGAGCAGCTCCAGCCGCTTATGCGTCACGACGACGCCGATGACGCGGCTCATGCGTTCTCGCCCGTCTTGCCCAGCTCGGCCAGCACCTTGCGTACTTGTGCTGCGGCGTCCTCTCCCTGGTAAGCGCCGACTACTTCTTCGATGCCGCCGTCCATGCGGACCTGGCCGTGGTCGATCCATAGCGCGCGGTCGCACAGCTGCGCCAGGAACTCGTTTGAGTGGCTGGCGAAGACCAGAATCCCCGAACGTTCCACCAGCGCCTGCAGCCGGATACGGGCCTTTTTCATGAACTCCGCATCCACCGCGCCGATACCCTCGTCGAGGATCAGGATCTCCGGGTCGATACTGGTCACCACACCCAGGGCGAGGCGCACCCGCATACCGGTGGAGTAGGTGCGCAGCGGCATTTCCAGGTAATCGCCGAGTTCGGAGAACTCCGCGATCTCGTCGGTCTTGGCCAGCATCTCCTTGCGGGACATGCCCAGAAACATGCCGCGGATCAGGATGTTGTCGTAGCCGGAGATCTCCGGGTCCATGCCGACACCCAGGTCGAAGACCGGCGCGACCCGGCCCTGCACGCGGCAGGCGCCGCGGGTGGGCTCGTAGATCCCGGCCAGCAGACGCAGCAGCGTCGACTTACCCGCTCCGTTGTGCCCGACCAGCCCGATGCGCGCGCCGTGCTCCAAGTGCAGGTTGATGTCGCGCAGTGCCTCAACGACGACGGTCTTGGAGTTGTTCGACCCGATCACCCCGCCGGCGGCACCGACGACGGCCTTCTTCAACGAGCGGGTCTTGGCGTCGAAGATCGGGAAGTCGACGCAGGCGTCCCAGGTGTCGACGCGGATGTCCGTGGTTTCGGTGCTCTTCTTGGCAGCCATAGGTCCTCCTAGACCCAGTACGCCACGCGGGCGCGGAAGTTGCGCAAGACGACCATGGCGGCCGCCCAGCCGAGCGCCGTGCAGGCGATCACGATCCACCAGTGGTAGGCCGCGACGGACTCACCCAGCAGCGGGCCGCGAGAAATCTCCAGGTAGTGATACATCGGGTTGAGCTCGACCAGTCGCATGCGGCTCGACATCTCCCCGCCGTTGGTATTGGTGAAGGAGCGTGTCGACCAGATGATCGGCGTCATGAAGAAGACCAGCTGCACGACGGTCGTCAACAGCTGGCCGATGTCGCGGAATCGGGTGGCAAGCACCCCGAAGACGATGCTGACCCAGATGGCGTTGAGAATGAACAGGGCCATCGCCGGGAAGAACAGCAGCGCCGTCCAGTTCAGCGGCTGCGGGAACACGGCGAGGATCACCAGGTAGATGACGATATTGTGCGCGAAGATGATCAGCTGACGCCACACGACCCGGTAGACGTGCACGCTGATCGGCGCGGGCAGCTGTTTGATCAGGCCTTCGTTGGTGGAGAACACCACCGAGCCCTCTTTGATCGAGTCAGCGATGAAGTTCCAGAAAATCAGACCGAGCGCGACGTACGGCAGGAAGAAGTGGAGATCCTGCCCGAAGAGGGTGCCGTACAGCAGGCCCATGGCAACAGCGGTAATCGCGGTAGCGACGGTAATCCAGAGGGGGCCGAGAACCGAGCGCTTGTAGCGCTGCTTGATGTCGGTCCAACCCAGATGCAGCCACAGCTCGGAATGGCGGAATCCATCGAGAAGATCCTTGGCACCCCGGGCGAAGGTCCGTGAGTCGGACGCCGCCGGGGCCGGGGGGACTACTCCCTCTGCGGAGTTTACGACTGACACAACGACTGAGGATACAGCGGCGACTATAGGTACTGCCCGGTGCTGTGGCCGTCGACACTCAGGCCGTCGCCGGCAGCGAGCCCACCGTGCCGCATCTGCTCCAGCTCGGCGCGGACCGACATCTGCTGCGCGAACAGCGCCGTCTGGATGCCGTGGAAGACTCCTTCCAGCCAGCCGACGAGCTGTGCTTGGGCGATCCGCAACTCCGCATCGCTGGGTACGACGTCGTCGGAGAACGGCAACGCCAGGCGGCCCAGTTCCTCGCGCAGCTCAGGTGCCAGTCCCGCGGACAGTTCGGCGATCGACGTCCGGTGGATCTCGGCGAGTCGCTGCCGGGATGCGTCGTCGAGCGGTGCCGCCCGCACTTCGTCGAGCAACTGTTTGATCATGGTGCCGATCCGCATCACCTTGGCTGGCTGCTCCACCAACCCGATCATCGCCGCGGCGTTCGCGGTGTCGACCCGGCCGTCGGCATCGGGCAGCAACGGCACCATGGCCGAGGAGCTGTCGGCAGCAACCACCTCTGGGCCGCCTGCGCTGCCAGCGTGCAAGAAGTGTGGTCCGCTCGCAGGCATTGGGGACAGCGGGTGGTCGGTGCCGAGGATCTCCGGGTGCATAGCACCCATTCTGCCCGGCGCGTCCGACGGCGGTTCCGACTAAGGTATTGCCATGCCGTTCGATGTCGCCTCGGTCCGCGGACTGTTCCCCGCACTTGGCGATGGCTGGATCCATTTTGACGCCCAGGCTGGCCAGCAACTGCCGGACTCGGTGACTATTGCGATGAGTGCTGGCGCCCGCGCGCTGGCGGTGGATCCGCGCGGGGTGTCACCGCAGGCGGTTGCCGCCGCTGACGCCGAGCAGACCGCCCGTCGCAGCGTCGCCGATCTGCTCTGCGCCGATGCGGCGGGGGTGGTCTTCGGACCGTCGCGCAGCGTCCTGGTGACCGCCCTAGTCGATGCGCTGCCGGTGACCTCCTGGGGCGGCGAGACAGTGCTCTCGCGGCTCGACGATGAGGACAACATCGTGCCGTGGCTGCGCGGGGCACGACGACACGGCTCCGGAATCCGGTGGGCCGAGATCGACGTCACCGAGGGCACGCTCCCGGTGGACCAGTACACCGGGCTGATCGGGCAGCGGACATCGGTCGTTGCGGTCACGCTCGCGTCCGGCGCCACCGGTGCCATCGTCGACGTCGCGCAGATCGCGAGCCGGGCCCGCAGCGTGGGCGCACTGGTCGTCGTCGATGCGTCGTCGGCGGCACCGTACGCGCGCCTGTCGATCGACGAGTTGGGCGCCGACGTCGTGCTGCTCAGCCCGGCGCGCTGGGGTGGTCCGCGGATGGCGGTCATGGTGTTCGCCGAGCAGTCCCGGATACAGGGACTGAACCGGGTGTCGATGGATCCGCTCACCACGGGACCGGCGCGACTGGAGGCCGAGCCGATGCCCGGGCCGTTGTTGACTGGACTGGTGGCCTCTATCGAGCATTTGGCCGACTTGGACGGTGCCGCCTCCGGCAAGCGCAGACAGCGGTTGGCGACGTCGATGGAAGGCATCTTCGAGTACGGGCAGCGCATGACGCAGTACCTAGTGAACTCGCTGGAGCAACTGGGTCGCGTGCGAGTGATCGGCCCGCAGGTGCACCGCATCCCGGCGGTCAGCTTCGTCGTCGACGGCGTGCCCGCCGAGAAGGTGTGTCGTCGCCTCGCCGACAACGGGATCAGCGCGCTGCACGGGCTGCCGTCTCGGGCGCTTGTCGCGCTCGGGGCTGACGACGTGGGTGGAGCGGTGACCGTCGGGCTCGGCCCGTACGCAATCCCGTATGAGGTGGATCAGCTAGTTCGGGTGCTCGGGTCGTTCGGCTGAACCGGACGCGCGTCAACTCACGTCGAGCACGATCTTGCCGATGACGCTTCCGGTGGTCAGATGATCCAAGGCCGCGGCCGCCTCGGCGAGCGGAAACACGCTGTCGATCACCGGCACGACGGTGTGGGCTCCGGGCTGACCGCTCCCGGCGGTGGCAGCGATGAGTGGCCACGTCCCTTTCAGCGTCGCGGCCACCACCTCGGCCTTCGATCCGGGGCCGTGCGCTGGTCGGGACCGCAGCGTGGTGCCGAGGATCGAGCCGCGCTTGGCGAGCAGTTTGCCCAGGTCGAGTTCACCCGTGCGGCCGCCGAGTAGGCCGATGATGACGAGGCGTCCGTTGACAGCCAGCACATCCAGGTTGCGGGACAGGTACCCGCCGCCGACGACGTCGAGGATCACGTCGGCGCCGTGATGATGGGGCGGTGCCAGGGCAGCGACGAAGTCTTCGTAGCTGTAGTCGATCAGCACGTCGGCGCCGAGTTCGGCGCAGCGCTCCAGTTTCTCAGGACTGCGGGCGGTGACGGCCACCCGCGCGCCGAGGGCCTTGGCCACCTGGATGGCGTGGGTGCCGATGCCGCTCGATCCGCCGTGGATCAGCAGGGTTTCCCCGGGTTGTAGGCGCGCAGCCATCAGGAGGTTCGACGTCACCGTGCACGCCACCTCGGGCAGGGCTGCCGCGTCGCGCAGGCTCACCCCGGCTGGGATCGGTAGCAGCTGAGCCGCCGGCGCCGCGACCCGCTGGGCGTAGCCGCCGCCGGACAGCAGTGCGCACACCTCGTCGCCGATTGACCATCCAGTGACCTGCGCGCCGATCGCCGCGATGCGCCCGGAGACCTCCAGGCCGAGGATCTCCGAGGCCCCTGCCGGCGGCGGGTAGTGCCCTGCGCGCTGCTGCACGTCCGCGCGGTTCACCCCGGCTGCGACGACGTCGATCAGGACCTCATCGGGGGCGGGGACCGGGTCGGGCACCTCGGTCAATTGCAAGTCATTACCGGTAATTGCATACATGCCTTCGAGTGTTGCAGAGATGGGCGCGGCGTGAGGCCCACCCGCCCGTGCGCTACCTTATTCGGCAGGGAAGCGTGGCAGAGCGGCCGAATGCACTCGCCTTGAAAGCGAGCGTGGGTAAAACCACCGGGGGTTCAAATCCCTCCGCTTCCGCAGAGAAGGGCCAGGTCAGAGAGATAATCTCGACCTGGCCCTTGTTTCGTTCGAGCGGTGGTTGGCGAAGTTGACACACGGGTTGACACAATCGACCTGGCATTACTCGTAGAATTACCCCGTGGCGAATCTCCCTACAGG
>NZ_JBAQWU010000055.1:0-4124 GCF_049299075.1 Gordonia sp. (in: high G+C Gram-positive bacteria) | reverse complement strand
AGGTACGTCTTTGCCGAGACGATCCACCAGATGACGATGATGGCCACGAGGAGGAGGAAGATCAGGAATCCCAGTGCGCCCATGTCAGAACCCCGCTCCGAACGTCGGCAGCACGAGGACGGCGAAGAGAAAGAGCGCGATCAGAGGAACCAGGAGGAGCGTGAGCTTTCCCATCGCCCCGGTCTCCCGGCCGTTGCCGTACGCGACGTCGGTGATCGACTCGATGGGAGCCGTGTGTACCGAGTAGCCGTGGGGGATGAGCCCGAAGATGGTGTTCGGTGAGCTCACCACGAGGCGGCGATTCGTCAGGATCACGGTGGTCTTCAAGTAGGTGAGGATCAGGTGGGGTGTGAAGCTCTGTTGCCGGATGATTGATTCACCCGGCAACATCGCGATCGGGGGCGCTGCCGTCGTCATTGTTTCTCCATCGGATTCGGTTGCCAGGCAAGCGTATGGTTCGCGCGGTTCCTGGAGTATCGGCCGATCGATTGAATCGTCGGCCGTTCCGCTCGGGGCGCAAAGGGCGCTCGCGGGTGTGGGTGGGGACGTAGCGTGGGCGGCATGAAGGCACAGGTGTTGACGGCAGAGAATGGGCCCGCAGGATTCGAACTCCAGGAGGTGCCCGATCTGGTCGCCGGACCCGGCCAGGTGCTTGTCGACATCAAGAGCTGCGGGGTCTGCTTCCCCGATCTGCTGATGAGTCAGGGTAAGTACCAGCTGCGGCCGCCGCTGCCGTTCACGCCGGGCACCGAGGTGGCGGGCGTGGTGCGCACGGCACCCGACGATTCCGGGTTCGCGCCCGGCGACCGGGTCTTGGTCATGTCGATGCTGGGCGGCTTCGCCGAGCAGGTCCTCGCCGTACCGCAACAGCTGTTTCCCATGCCCGAGCAGCTGACCTTCGACGAGGGTGCGGCCATGGGCATCAACTTCCAGACCGCGCTGTTTGCGCTGAAGCTGCGCGCACAGACCGCGCCCGGCGAGGTGGTTGCTGTGCTCGGCGCCGCCGGCGGCGTGGGTGTGGCATCGATCCTGGTAGCCAAGGCCATGGGCGCCAAAGTGATCGCCGTCGTACATCGCACCGGGGCCGAAGAAATGTTGCGCGGGCTCGGCGCCGACGAGGTGGTTCAGCTCGCCGACGGCTGGAAGGATCGTGTGCTGGAACTGTCCGAGGGTGGTGTAGACGTGCTGATCGATCCGGTGGGCGGGGAGGTCTTCGACGATGCGCTGCGTACCGTCGCCCCGGACGGCCGCTACGTGGTGATCGGTTTCGCCGCCGGCGGGATCCCGACCGTCAAACTCAATCGGGTGCTGTTCCGCAACATCGCCGTGGTCGGCGCGGCCTGGGGCGAGTACATCCGCACCCACCCGGACGTCCCGGGCCTATTGCACGACGAGCTGGTCGAGATGATCGACGCCGGGATGCGGCCGCCGGTGAACTCCACCTATGCGCTGGCCGACCTTCCGCAAGCACTCGCCGATTTGGCCGAGGGGCGGGTACGCGGCAAGGCAGTGGTCACCGTCGCGGAGTGACGTGGGCCGCTGACCGATCTGTGCGTTTTGTGAGATGTGCCACTAGAACTTGTTACAGTCCCGGAGACCTCACTAATTGAAGGGACGGCAAGTTGAACGCTTCCACTCACATGAAACGGACCCTCCGGTCCACCCTGGTGGTCGGTGCTGCGGCCGCGCTGGTCTTCGGTGGCCTCACCGCGTGCTCGTCGGACGACGACGACGCCACCACCGCCAGCGGACCGACCACCACGCTGCCGGACAATCCGGCAACGGGCGAGCCGATCAAGATCGGTTTCATCGCACCGGAGGGCGGAGCGGTGTCGCTGCCGAGCGTGCGCGAGGGCGGTGAAGCGGCCGCGCAATACCTGAATGAGAATGGTGGCGGCATCGGCGGGCACAAGATCGAGCTGGTGGTCTGCAAGCAGCACGAAGAGCCCGCCACCGCTACCCAATGCGCCAACGAGATGGTGGAGAATAAGGTTGCCGCCGTGGTGACCCCACTCGGCGCGCAGGGTGCCGTGATGCTTCCGATCATCGCCGGCGCTGGTATTCCGTATGTGGCGCAGGCCCCAGTCTCGCAGGCCGAAATGGTCAACCCCGATGCCTTCATGCTCTCCGGTGGCATCGTCTCGGTGCTCGCGGCCCAGGCCGCCACCGCAGCCAAGGACGGCGTCAAAAAGCTGACCGTGTTGATCGGTGACACCGGCGACGCGGCCGCCTCGGTGCGGGCGCTCGGCCAGCCGATGTTCGCTCAGGCCGGCGTTGAACTCAACGTGGTCGTGATCCCGTCGGCCACCGCCGACCCGACCCCGCAGATCACCGCGGGCTTGGGCGACAATCCGGGCGCGGTGACCATTCTGGGCGACTCGCGCCAGTGCATCCAGGGCCTCAAAGCGATGCAGACGGCCGCACCGGACGTGCAGAAATACCTGATCGCCAGCTGCCTGGACAAGCCGGTCATCGACGCCGTCGGCGCCGAAGCGGTCACCGGCGCCAAGGCCTTCACCACAGTGAACCTGACCAGTGACGACGAGTCGGTGGTGCTGTACCGCAGCATCATGGCCAAGTACGCCGCGGACACCGATCCACAGGGTCTGGGCTACCTGGGCTACCAGGTCGTCATGGCCATCGGCGAGGTCGGCTCGGCGCTGCCGGGCAACGGCGTCGGCCCCGAGCAGATGAAGGCCGCCCTGCGCGGTGCCAAGGACGTGCCGGTGCCAGCCGCCCCGGGTCTCACCTTCACCTGCAACGGCCAGGCAATGCCGCAGCTGCCTTCCTTGTGCAGCAAGGCAATGCTGGTCAGCACCGTCGCCAGCGATCTGAAGTTCACCGATACGCAGGTTGTCAACAACTGATCGACGCTCGAGAGTTCGCCGGGTCGCCGTGGGCGGCCCGGCGAACTCTCGCCCGCGGCGTCCCTCCACGGCGGCATCGGAGTTCTCGTGATTGACCACTTAGCCTTCTTCACCCTCGGACTGGGCAACGGCGCGGTATTCGCCGCCCTCGGCCTGGCGCTGGTGATGACCTACAAGAGCTCCGGCGTGGTGAACTTCGCCACCGGCGCCATCGCGCTGTACGCCGCCTACACTTTCGCCTTTCTGCGGCAGGGCGAGCTGCTCAACCCGATCCCGGGTCTGCCGGCGACCATCGACGTGGGCGGCAAATGGGCGATCCTGCCGGCCCTGCTGCTCTCGGTGCTGATCGCCGCTCTCGTGGGCGTGATCCTGTACCTGGTGGTCTTCCGGCCACTGCGCACCGCACCCGCGCTCGCCAAGGCGGTCGCGGCGATCGGTGTCATGCTCGTGTTGCAGGCATTACTGGCATTGCGGGTGGGTACGGCGACGCCGACCGTCGCTCGGATCTTCCCGGCCGAGACCATCAAGATCGGCTCGATATCGGTGCCGACCGCCAACTTCTGGTTGGCCGCGGTGATCGTCGGCCTCGCCGTGCTGGCCGGTCTGGTGCTGCGCTACACCCGCTTCGGGATTGCCACCGAGGCTGCCGCCGAATCGGAGAAGGGCGCGCTGGTCACCGGGCTCTCGCCGGACCGGATCGCCGTCGCCAACTGGGCGCTGAGCTCGGCCACCGCCGGTATCGGCGGTGTGCTGATCGCCCCGATGGTGCCGTTGAATCCGGTGGCCTACACCATGTTCATCGTGCCGGCCCTGGCCGCCGCCCTGGTCGGCAACTTCTCGTCGGTTGGCCTCACCGTGCTGGCTGGTCTGCTGATCGGCATGCTGCAATCGGAGGCGACCAAACTGCAGGTGAGTTACGACTGGATCCCCGATGCGGGCGTCGCCGAGGCTGTTCCGTTGCTGCTCATCATCATCTTCCTACTGGTCCGTGGGCAGCGCCTACCCGGCCGCGGCGCCATTACTCGCAACGATCTGGGGCGCTCGCCTCGCCCCAACCAGATCCTGATCCCGGCGGTGCTGGGCGTGCTGGTGGCCGTGGTCGCCATCGTGGGCACCTCGGGCAGTACCCGGTTGGCCGTGGTGATGAGCCTGATCTTCGGCATCATCGCCCTCTCCCAGGTGGTGGTCACCGGTTATGCGGGTCAGGTATCGCTGGCGCAGTTGTCGCTGGCTGGGGCCGCGGCCTATTCACTGTCC
>NZ_JBAQWU010000054.1:0-2768 GCF_049299075.1 Gordonia sp. (in: high G+C Gram-positive bacteria) | reverse complement strand
GTACGTGCGTGCTGGCATCCTGGAGGAGCGCCCGGCCAGCCCCGTACGCGATGCGTTGCTCGTGGACACCTCGATTAACGAGCGCCAGAAGCAGATGCTGCTGGAGATCTACGATTCCTTCCGCAATGAGAACGCTTCGAGTGAGGTCCCGGTCAGCGACCCGGCGAGCGTGGCGGCAACCCCGGCGGTGGCCGAAGCCACGACGACGGTCGGGGAGTGACCATCTGCTGCGGGCGGCGACAGGACTAAGATAAACGACGTGTCTGTCGGCTGGATCGTCAATCTGATCATCTTCGCGGTGCTGCTTGTCATCACCGTGCTGTCTTTCGTGGGCGGCGTGGCCTCGCTGATTCACGCCATCGTCACGCGACCGGATGCGTTCCCGGCCGTCGACGCCAAGAGCAAAGGCTTCTGGGTGGGTGTGCTCGCCGCCAGTGCGCTGGCCACCGGGCTGCTCGGCGTCTTCCGGCTCCTGGCGCTGCCGATCGCGGCCTCGAGCGCGGTGCTCACCTCGTTTTCGGGGCTGATTTACCTGGCCGGGGTCATCGGTATCAGCGTGTACCTCGCGGGCGTGCGCCCGCGGATCGACGAGATTCAGGGCCGCTCCTGGTTCCGGAAGGCAGCGTGAGCGCCGAGTACCGCATCATGGAGCTGGCCGAAGTCTCCGGAGTCAGCGTCCGCAACATCCGGGTGTATCAGGACCGCGGGCTGCTGCCGCCGCCGGAGGTGCGTGGCCGCACCGGCTGGTACTCCGAAGAACACCTGGTCCGCCTCAACCTGATTTCCCGGTTACTCGACCGTGGCTACACGTTCGCCACCATCAGTGAGTTGCTCCTGGCCGCCAGTCGCGGACTGAAGGTCGAACATGTGCTGGCGGGCAAGCCGCGGGGCGGACGGCTCCGGACCTTGAAGCGGGCCGCCACCATCACCATCACCGAGCTGCGCAAGACGCTCAACGCCAGCGACCGGGCTATCGGCCTCAGCCAGAAGCTCGGATTGCTGGTCAAAGACGGTGCGGGCTTTGCGGTGCGCAACCCGGATCTGCTGGAAGGCGCCGAGGTGCTGGTCAAGGGCGGCAGCGACATCGATATTCTGCTCGACCGGTGGGATCGCGTGCAGGCCGATCTTGCCGACGTCGCCGCCAGCTTTGTCTCGATCATCACCGACAAATACTTCGACGAGAACCTGCCGAACCTCAGCGAGAAGTCCGTGTCCGAGCTTGCCGAACTGATCCACACGGTGCGCCCGATGGCGCACGACATCGTCGAATCCGCCTTTGCTGACGCTTTGGATGCGGAGATCTCCCGGGCGATCGGCGAAGCCACCAAGTATTACGAAACCGGTGGCGACCCCACCCCCTGACCGCCGTCGTTCACTCCAACGCCGCTAGCCGGGCTCCGGCGCCGTCTGCCCGTTCGGGCGCCCTCGGCTCATTCCGGCACCCTTCCGGAGGGGCGCCGGAAGCGAGAATGGGGCGGCAGGCCAGGTCAGGGGAGGCGGCAACCGATGAAAACCGGTTCGGGGTGCAGTGTGACGCCAAATGCCGCGGCGACGCCGTCGCGCACCGTGGTGGCCAGCGCGAGGAGGTCGGCGGTGGTGGCCGAACCCCGGTTGGTGAGCGCCAATGTGTGCTTGGTCGACAGTCGTGCGGGGGCATCGGCGCCGGGAAATCCGCGCGTGAAACCGGCCCGCTCGATCAGCCAACCGGCCGAGAGCTTCACCCCGGCGGCCGAAGGAAACTGCGGGATCGCGACGTCGTCGCCGACGTGGGCACGAATCTGGTCCAGGACACCGGGGAGCTCGGCGGGATCGAGGATCGGATTGGTAAAGAAGCTGCCCGCGCTCCAGGTGTCCTGGTCGGCGTCGTCGAGCACCATGCCCTTGCTCGCGCGTAGGGCCAGTACGCGCTCGCGCACCGAGGCCGCGTCGGCGGACGCGCCCTCGTCGACGCCCAGTTCGCGGGCCAGTTCGCGGTAACGGATCGGGGCCGAGCGCGCTGCGTCGTTGAGCCAGAACGAGACGGCCAGAACAACCTCGTCGTCGTTCCCCTTGAGGCGACTGGTCCGGTAGGCCAGTCCAAGCTGTTCCGGTGCGACCCAGACGATTTCCCCGCTGCGCCGGTCGAGCAACTGCACGCCGCGGAGCAAGTCGCCCACTTCGACGCCGTAGGCGCCGACGTTCTGCACCGGTGTGGTGCCTGCTGCGCCGGGGATACCGGCCAGGCATTCCAGCCCGCCGAAACCGCGCTGCACGGTCTGCGCGACGAGCTCATCCCAGTTGGTTCCGGCGTCGGCCGTCACGAACGGACGGCCATCGGCGCGGCCGAACTCGACACCGCTGCCCTCGATCAGGATCGCGGTGCCGTCGAAGCCGTCGTCGCCGATCACCAGATTGGACCCGCCGGCGATCAGCAACACCGGTTGCCCGGCGCGGTCGCATTCGATGACAGCGGCGATCAGCTCGTCGGTGGTGGTCGTGCGGCGCAGGTCGACCGCTGGCCCACCCAAACGCAGTGTGGTGAAATCGGCGAGACGCGGGCCGCCGGGATTCGGAGTGCTCACGTCGCTAACGGTAACCTGAGCGCCATGGCGAGCAACTTCGAGTATTCGGTCAGCTACCCGTTCGGCACCGCCGCGCTGTGGCAGCTGTACGTCACCGAGCAGTATTGGCACGACTTGATCGAGCGCACCAATGCCGAGCACGGCAGCGTGGAATCGTTCACGCACGACGGCAACAAGGTCACCATCACCACCAAGCAGGGTGTCGGC
>NZ_JBAQWU010000053.1:0-3909 GCF_049299075.1 Gordonia sp. (in: high G+C Gram-positive bacteria) | reverse complement strand
ATCCCGACCCGATGCGCCGCTCATGGCGCTCGCACTGCCCGTCATGGGTGCAGACAGTACGGCGCGCCGTCCCGGAATCCGGGGCGGCGCGCCGTGAAGGGTGTTACTTGTGAGGCTCCTGTGACTTAGGAGTACAGGTTCGCAATGGCTTCTTTGTAAGTGTCATGGATGACATTGCGCTTGAGCTTCATCGTCGGGGTCAACTCGCCGGTGTCGATGGTGAAGTCGGTGGCCAGGACGTCGAACTTCTTGATCTGTTCGGCGGCCGAGACCTTGCTGTTGGCGGCACTGACTGCAGCGTCGAACTCGGCGCGCAGCGTCGGGTTGGCGGCCAGATCCTCCATCGAGGTGTCGGCAGGCAGGCCATTGCGCTCGAGCCAGGCTGGGGCGGCCTCCGGATCGATGGTCAGCAGGGCGCCGATGAACGGCATCTTGTCGCCGACCACCAGGCACTGGCTCACCATCGGATGGGCCCGGATGGTGTCCTCCAACTGGGCGGGGGAGACGTTCTTGCCGCCGGCGGTGACGATCAGTTCCTTCTTGCGGCCGGTGATGAACAGGAAGCCGTCATCTAGGCGGCCGATGTCGCCGGTGCGGAACCAGCCGTCCTGTAGCGCCTCGGCCGATGCCGCCGGATTCTGCCAGTAGCCGGTGAAGACAACGGGTCCGCGCAGCAGTACCTCGCCGTCGTCGGCGATACCCACGCTCACGCCCGGCACCGGGCGGCCGACCGAGCCGATCTTGGTGTGGGCGACGTTGTTCGCGGTGACTGCGGCGGTGGTCTCGGTGAGTCCGTAGCCTTCGAAGATCGGGATGCCGGCACCGCGGAAGAAGTGGCCGAGGCGGTCGCCCAGCGGGGCGCCGCCGGATATGGCGGCCTCGCACTGGCCGCCGAGGGCGGCGCGGAGCTTGCCGTAGACCAGCTTGTCGAAGATGGTGTGCTTGACCTTCAGGACCAGGCCGGCGCCGCCGGCGTCGAGCGCGCGCGAGTAGGCGATCGCGGTGTCGGTGGCCTTGTCGAAGATGCTGCCTTTGCCGCCGTCGACGGCCTTCTGGCGCGCCGAGTTGTAGACCTTCTCAAAGACACGCGGCACCGACAAGACGTAGTTCGGCTTGAATACCCCGAGGTTCTCGACCAGGTTCGGCAGGTCGCTGGAGTGGCCCAGGACAACGTCGTTCTCCAGGCAGGCGATCGCGATGACGCGGGCAAAGATGTGGGCCAGCGGCAGGAACAGCAGGGTGGTCTTGCCTTCGCTCAGGCCCGGGCCGACCGAGTCGCGCACGGCGGTGGCCTCGGCGATGAAGTTGCCGTGCGTCAGAACGACGCCCTTGGGGCGGCCGGTGGTGCCCGAGGTGTAGATCAGGGTGGCAGCGTCCGTCGAGCGCGCATTTGCCTCACGCTGGTCGAGGGTCGAGTCTGGTACCTCGGCCCCGCGGCGGCGCAGTTCGGCGATGGCGCCGTCGTCGATCACCAGCGTCTCCCGCAGGGCGGCAGTAGCCGCAATCACCGCGTCGTGCTTGGTGCGCTGGTCGTTGTTCTCGACGACGAGGACCTTGGTGCCCGAGTCGTTCAGGATCCAGTCGACCTGGTCCGATGCCGAGGTCTCGTAAATGGCAACGGTGGTGGCGCCGGACCGCCAGATGGCGTAGTCCAGCAGGCTCCACTCGTAGCGGGTCGAGCTGAGGATGGCCACCCGGTCGCCGGGTTCCACGCCGGAGGCGATCAGGCCCTTGGCCACCGCGTCGACCTCGTCGGCAAACTGCTGGGCGGTGACCGTCAGCCAATGGCCGGAGTCGCCGAGTCGTTTGAACACCGGTGCTGCGGGGCTGGTGTGGCGAAGATTCTGCAGCTTGGTGACGGTGGTGGTTTTCTCACCGATGGCCAAGTTGGAGGGAGTGCTGAACTCCTGCATGACGGCGGTCTCCTCGAGTCGGGAATATGCGCAATGGGCGGTTCGGGGTGAACCTCGCACCCAGAAACCCTACCAGCGGGCGAAGTGGCGCATGTCACAGGGCGCTGTGGGGGTAGAATCACCTGCTGATGACTACTTATGAGCACCCCGGATCGTTCGACGGCCTCGGAATCGACGAGCGCGTGCGTGCCGCACTCGACGAAGTCGGCTACGAAACGCCGTCGCCCATTCAAGCCGCCACCATCCCGCCACTGATGGACGGCCGAGATGTGGTCGGGCTGGCGCAGACCGGAACGGGCAAGACCGCAGCCTTCGCTATCCCGATTCTGTCTCGGCTGGACACCTCCGCGCGCAAACCGCAGGCGTTGGTCTTGGCGCCGACCCGAGAGCTCGCGCTGCAGGTAGCCGAGGCCTTTGCGCGTTACTCCTCGAAGATGCCCGAGGTCAAGGTGCTGCCAATCTACGGCGGTCAGGCCTACGGTATTCAGCTGTCCGGCCTGCGCCGTGGCGCCCAGGTGATCGTCGGAACGCCTGGCCGAGTGATCGACCATCTAGACAAGGGCACCCTCGACCTTTCGGAACTGGCGTATCTGGTGCTGGACGAGGCCGATGAGATGCTGTCGATGGGCTTCGCTGAGGACATTGAGCGGATCCTCGCGGACACTCCGGACGAGAAGCAGGTCGCGTTGTTCTCGGCGACGATGCCGCCGACGATCGGCCGTCTGGCACGCAAGTATCTGAACAACCCGCAAGAGGTGAAGGTCAAGTCGCAGACCTCCACGGCGCCCAATATCAGCCAGCGCTATCTGCAGGTTTCGCATCAGCGCAAGCTTGACGCGTTGACCCGGGTGCTCGAGGTCGAGACTTTCGACGGGATGATCGTCTTCGTCCGCACCAAGTCTGCGACTGAAGAACTCGCCGAGAAGCTGCGTTCGCGAGGGCTGTCGGCGATGGCGATTAACGGCGACATGGTGCAGGCGCAGCGTGAGCGCACCATCAATCAACTCAAAGACGGCACCATCGACATTCTGGTCGCCACCGACGTCGCCGCCCGCGGTTTGGACGTCGAACGCATCAGCCACGTCGTCAACTACGACATCCCCCACGACACCGAGTCGTACGTGCACCGCATCGGTCGCACCGGACGCGCGGGGCGGTCGGGTACGGCGATGCTGTTCGTCTCGCCGCGCGAACGCCATCTGCTCCGGGCCATCGAGCGGGCCACCAAACAGGAACTCACCGAGATCGATCTGCCGTCTGTGGAGGACGTCAATGCACAGCGCGTGGTGAAGTTCGGCGAGTCGATCACCAACAACCTTGAGTCCGAGCACCTGGACATGTTCCGCGGTCTGGTCGAGACCTACGCCCGAGAGAACGACGTCACCCTCGCCGATATCGCGGCGGCGCTGGCCCTGGAGTCCCGCGACGGCGGATTCCTGATGAATCCCGATCCGCCAGCTGGCGAGCGGCGTGACCGCGATCGTGATCGCGGCGACCGTCGAGAACGGGAACGCAAGGGTGGCGGAAAGTTCGCGACCTACCGGATCGCGGTCGGCCGTAAGCACAAGGTGTCTCCCGGTGCGATCGTCGGTGCAATCGCCAACGAGGGTGGCCTGACCCGCAATGACTTCGGCAACATCAGCATTCGCGACGACTTCTCGCTGGTCGAACTCCCGGACGATCTGGACAACGAGACCCTCAACAACCTCAAACACACCCGGATCGGCAAGCACCCGATTGCCCTGAGTCGCGATATGGGCGCGCCCGGACAGCGCGGCGGCCGCAGCGGCGGCCATCACAAGGGTGGTAAGAAGGACCATTGGGGCAAGCGCCCACCGCGCGTCGCCGGCCGCGGTCGGAGCTAATAAGGCCGCCTTCACCGCGATAATCGGGTGGTCGTCGTTTTCGGTCGGTTAGCTGATCAGGAGCGGGAGGCCGGCCGCTGCCGTGGCCAGCAGGCGCAGCGAGATGCCGAGCAGTTCGGACGGCTCGGGAT
>NZ_JBAQWU010000052.1:0-3325 GCF_049299075.1 Gordonia sp. (in: high G+C Gram-positive bacteria) | reverse complement strand
GCCTACCTGTGCGGCGTGACCTCGACCAGCAACCTCGAGGCCGCCCGGACCTACGCCGTTCCCAGCGCTGGCACCGCCGCCCACTCATGGACGCTCTCGTTCTCCCAACCGCACGGGT
Source organism: Gordonia sp. (in: high G+C Gram-positive bacteria) (assembly GCF_049299075.1). GTDB lineage: Bacteria > Actinomycetota > Actinomycetes > Mycobacteriales > Mycobacteriaceae > Gordonia. The sequence goes on along the minus strand of NZ_JBAQWU010000052.1, from coordinate 3,207 downwards.
CGGATGAGCGAGCCGCGTTCGCCGCCCAGATCGCCCGGTTCGGCCCCGACACCACGCTGCTGGTGGACACATTCGACATCACCCAGGGCGTCGCGAACGCGATCGAGGTGGCCGGCCCCGAGCTGTCGGCGGTGCGCATCGACTCCGGCGACCTGGGTGTGTTAGCCCGCCAGGTCCGCCAGCAGCTCGACGATCTTGGTGCCACCGGCACCAAGATCGTCGTCAGCGGCGACCTCGACGAGTACGCAATTGCCTCGCTCCGCGCTGAACCGGTCGACATCTATGGCGTCGGCACCGCACTGGTCACCGGCAGCGGCGCACCGACCGCGGGGATGGTCTACAAGCTGGTCGAGGTCGACGGAATCCCCGTCGCCAAACGATCCAGCCACAAGACCAGCCTTGGCGGCGCCAAACGCGCGGTTCGTGCGGCCCGCGACACGGGCACCGTCGTCGAAGAGATTCTCTATCGCGACGGCCGGGTCGCTCCGGAACCCGGCGACGGCCTGCACGTACGTGAATTGGCAATCCCGCTGGTGCGCGATGGCGACCGCGTCGCCGACGTGCCGACCCTGGGCCAGTCGCGGGAACTGCTCGCCCGGGGCCTGGTGAGCCTGCCGTGGGAGGGCTTGGGCCTGAGCCACGGCGATCCGGCGATCGCCACCCGCTATGTGACGGAGGCGCCGTGAAATCGCGCCGCGCCCTGATCGTCGTCGACGTGCAGAACGACTTCTGCGAAGGCGGCTCACTGGCCGTACACGGGGGCGCCGCCGTCGCCGATGCTGTCACGCGCCTGCTCCCCGAGTACTCGACGATCGTCGCTACGCGCGATTACCACATCGATCCGGGTGCGCACTTCTCTGACCATCCCGACTTCGTCGACTCCTGGCCGCCGCATTGCGTGGCACACACCGACGGCGCTGGCTTCCATCCGTCGCTGAACACCGAGAGATTCGCGGCGATCTTCGACAAGGGCGCCTACAGTGCTGCGTACTCCGGTTTCGAGGGCGCCACCCACGACGGCGTCGGCCTGGCCGACTGGCTGCGGGCGCACGAGATCAGTACCGTCGACGTCGTCGGCCTGGCCACCGACTATTGCGTCGCCGCCACCGCTCTGGATGCCGTCCGCGCCGGATTCGACACGCGGGTACTGCTGAACTTCACGGCCGCAATCTCGCCCGCCACCTGGTCGGCGGCCCACGACGCCCTCCGCGCGGCAGGCGTACGGTTCGACGGCGACCTGCTGTACACGGGTTCTACCACCGAGTGAGCGAACTACCTGACGTCCCCGCACTGCTCTCCGCCGCCGTCACCGCCCTGGGCGGCTCGCGCCGAGCCGGACAACTCGAGATGGCCACCGCCGTGGCCGACGCCATCGACGGCACTAGGCACCTGGCCGTGCAGGCGGGAACTGGCACCGGTAAATCGCTCGCCTACCTGGTGCCCGCGATCGCCCATGCGGTCGCCAGCCGCGAAGCCGTCGTCGTCTCTACCGCCACCATCGCCCTGCAGCGTCAGCTGACCGAGCGCGATCTGCCGCGCCTGGCCGAGGCGCTCACCGAACCGATCGGCCGTGCGCCCACCTTCGCGATCCTTAAGGGCCGGGCAAACTACCTGTGCCTCAACAAGATTCACGCCGGGACTGCCGAGGATCCCGACGCCGAGCTTTTCGATGCGTTCGAAATGTCCCGGATGGGCCGAGAGGTCACGCGCCTTCGAGAATGGGCTTCGGACACCGAGACCGGCGACCGCGACGACCTGACCCCGGGGGTGAACAACCAGTCGTGGCGCCAGGTGAGCGTCAGCTCCCAGGAATGCGTCGGCGCGGCGGCGTGCGAGTTCTCTGACGATTGTTTCGCCGAGGCGGCGCGCGCCCGCGCGGCCCAGTCCGATGTGGTGGTGACCAACCACGCCATGCTGGCCATCGACGCGATGAGTCCCGCCCAAATCCTTCCCGAACACCGTGTGGTGGTAATCGACGAAGCACACGAATTGGTTGACCGCATCACGTCGGTCTCCACCGAAGAGATCTCCGCGGCCGGGGTGAACTATGTCAGCCGCCGCGCCGGACGATTGATCTCCACACAGACCGCCGAGTCGCTAGCCGGCGCGGCGGCCGCGCTCGAAAGCCTGCTCGACGAGGCCCGCAACGGCGAATGGACCCGGATGCCTGGGGGCGCCGCCGAGGTGCTCGCCAGTCTGCGTGACCGGCTCTGGGAAACCCGTACCGAGATCTCCCCGGCCGGGGAGAAGAATCCGGGCGATCCGGATGCCGCAGCCGCCCGCCAACTGGCGATCAGCGCGACCGAGAATCTGCACGACGCCGTCGTCCGAGTTCTGGGCGTGTTCGGCGAAACCGATATCGCCAAGCGCCGCGACGTCGTGTGGGTGGGCGAGGAACGAATCAAGAACGGCGACTCCAGACGGACGCTGAATATCGCGCCACTGTCGGTCTCCGGACTGCTGCGCGCCTCGCTGTTCACCGATTCCACCGTCATCCTCACCTCGGCCACCCTGACCATCGGCGGCAATTTCAATGCGCTCGCCCGCAACTGGGGACTGCCGCCAGAGCAGGAGACTTGGCGCGGGCTGGACGTCGGTTCGCCGTTCGACTATCCGCGGTCGGCCATCCTCTACGTTGCCAAACAGCTGCCCGCACCCGGCCGCGACGGACCCGCGCCTGCCGTGCTTGACGAGATGGTCGATCTGATGAATGCGGCAGGCGGGCGCACCCTCGGCCTGTTCTCCTCGATGCGGGCCGCGAAGCTGGCGGCCGAAGCGCTGCGCGAACGCGTCGCCTTCCCCATCCTCTGCCAAGGTGAGGACACCACCTCAACCCTCATCGCCACATTCGCCGACGACGAGCCCACCTGCCTGTTCGGCACCCTCAGCCTGTGGCAGGGCGTCGACGTCCCCGGCCCGTCGCTGCGCCTGGTGATGATCGACCGGATTCCGTTTCCGCGACCGGACGATCCGCTCCTCACCGCCCGCCAGCGCGACGTCGACAGCCACGGCGGCAACGGTTTCCTCGCGGTCTCGGCCAACCACGCGGCCCTGCTGCTGGCCCAGGGCGCCGGTCGATTGCTGCGCGCCGAGAGCGACCGCGGCGTCGTCGCCGTCCTGGACTCCCGGCTGGTCACCGCGCGCTACGGCGGTTACTTGGCGGCCGGTCTCCCGCCGTTCTGGCGGACCACCGACCCGGCCGCGGTG
>NZ_JBAQWU010000051.1:0-8228 GCF_049299075.1 Gordonia sp. (in: high G+C Gram-positive bacteria) | reverse complement strand
ACGACGCGCAGGGTGCCGACGACGCGCAGGGTGCCAGCGACCCGCAGGGTGCCGACGGCGGCACGCCGGCCAGGTTCGAGGTCAAGCTCACGAACTTCACCGGGCCGTTCGATCTGCTGTTGAACCTGATCAGTCAACATCGGCTCGACGTGACCGAGGTGGCCCTGCATACCGTCACCGATGACTTCATCACCTACACCAAAGCGCTCGGCCCGGACGCTGACCTGGAGCAGACTACCGAGTTCCTGGTGATTGCGGCCACCCTGCTCGACCTCAAGGCGGCGCGACTACTCCCGTCCGGCGAAGTGGATGACCTGGAAGACCTGGCGCTCTTGGAAGCGCGCGACCTACTGTTCGCGCGACTACTTCAGTACCGGGCCTATAAACAGGTGGCTCTGCTCTTCGCGGAACTGGAAGCCACGGCCCTGCAGCGCTATCCGCGCGCGGTGTCCTTGGAGGACCGGTACGCCGCGCTGCTGCCCGAGGTCGAGCTCGGCGTCGATCCGCTGGGCTTTGCCCAGATCGCGGCCGCGGCGATGGCGCCTAAACCGCAGCCCACGGTCGGGCTCAGTCACCTGCACGGCTCGCAGGTCTCGGTGCCCGAGCAGGCCAAGCGAATCAGTGGCCTGCTCCAGGCGTCGAACGGCCGCATGCTGAGCTTCGGTGAACTCGTCGCCGACTGCACCAACGGGATCGAAGTAGTAGCGAGTTTCCTTGGGCTCCTTGAGCTGTACCGTGAACGCGCGGTCACCTTCGAACAAGAAGAAGCGCTGGGCGAACTGAAAGTGGGCTGGTCTGGCGACGCCGACGATGCCGATCTGGACAAAGCGATGGCGGACGCTGAGGAGGACTACGGATGACTGACCCTACGATCGTCGATGAACAGGACCGGTTCCTTGACGACGACGAACTGCGCGGCGCACTCCAAGCGGTTCTGTTGGTGGTGGATTCGCCGATCTCCACCGAGGAGCTCGCCGCTGTCGTCGATCAAGACCGGATCCGGGTTCGTGACCTGCTCGGCGAGCTGGCCCGCGAGTTGACGGAGTCGGCGAGTGGCTTCGATCTGCGTTTCGCCGGTGACGGTTGGCGCTATTACACCCGCTCGGATTACGCGCCGTATGTGGAGCGGCTGCTGCTCGACGGTGCCCGCAGCAAGCTGACGCGCGCCGCACTGGAGACGCTCGCCGTGATCGCCTATCGACAGCCGGTGACGCGTGCCCGGGTGAGCGCCATTCGCGGTGTCAACGTCGACGGTGTGGTCCGCACCCTGCTGGCGCGCGGCCTGATCACCGAATCGGGCGCTGACGAGACGACCAACGCGACGATGTATGAGACGACCGAGCTATTTCTGGAGCGGCTCGGTCTCGCCTCGCTCATTGAACTGCCCGATCTCGCCCCACTGCTGCCCGATATCGACGTGATTGACGATCTCGGCGAGGAGCTGCTCGATGATCCGCGATTCGCCAAACTGGGTGCACCGGCGGCAGAATTGACGACGGACGCCTCGGCGGAAGTCTTGAAGGACGCCGACGAGGGCTGAGAAAAACACAACTGAAGGAAACATTCTGATGGGAACCGCTAGCCGAGACGGCAAACCGGGACAGGGCTCAGGCAACGGCCGGGGCAAGCCTGCACGCAAGGGTGGTACCGGCCAGCACGGCGCTAAGCGCAAGCCGCACCGCAAGGGCGCGCAGCCCGATGCGGCCACCGGACGCGTCCGCCTCAACAATGCCAAGCCTGCGCGCAAACAGGTCGCCGACCAGACCGGCGACGGCGCCACCTATATCTCCGACGGTATGCGCCTGCAAAAGGTGTTGGCTGCTGCTGGTGTCGCCTCCCGGCGTGGAGCCGAAGAGATGATCGCCGCTGGCCGCGTGGAGGTCGACGGCGAGATCGTCGTCGAGCAAGGCCTGCGTATCGACCCGAACACGGCAATTATCAAGGTCGATGGCGCGCGCGTGGTGATCGACGAATCCAAGCAATACCTGGCCCTCAACAAGCCTAAGGGCTGGCAGTCGACGATGAGCGACGAGCAGGGCCGCCCGTGCATTGGGGACTTGGTCTCCGAGCGGGTGATGGCTGGCCAGCGCCTGTTCCATGTCGGACGCCTCGACGCCGACACCGAGGGCCTGATTCTGCTGACGAACGACGGCGAGTTGGCCCACCGGCTGATGCACCCGTCCTTTGAGGTGCCCAAGACGTACCTGGCGACGGTACGTGGCCAGGTGCCGCGCGGCCTGGGCCGCGTCTTGCGCAAGGGGGTCACCCTGGACGACGGTCCGGCCTCGGTCGACGATTTCGCAGTGTTGGAGTTGCACGAGGGCCGCAGCCTGGTGCGCCTGATTCTGCATGAGGGCCGCAAGCACATCGTGCGCCGCCTGCTGGCCGAGGTCGGCTTCCCGGTGCAGAGTCTGGTGCGTACCGACATCGGCCCGATCGCCCTCGGGAGGCAGCGCCCGGGCAGCATGCGCGTACTGGATAGCAAAGAAGTCGGCGAGCTGTACAAGGCGGTACGGATGTGAGCGCGCCCGCGAACACGACGGTCGACGTCGTCGCCATCGACGGCCCCGCGGGAACCGGAAAGTCCACCGTTGCCGGGCAACTCGCCCGCCGGGTGGGCGCCCAGTATTTGGACACCGGCGCGATGTACCGCGCGGCCACGCTGGCCGTGTTGCGCGCCGCTGTGGACCCCGATGACGAGGCTGGTGTCGCTGAAGTCGTTGCGCCACTGGACATTCGGCTCGTGCAAGGCGGAGACGGCACCGTGGTGTACCTCAACGGAGACGATGTCTCGCAGGAGATCCGCACCGACGCGGTGACCGCCGCGGTATCGGCGGTGTCGGCCAATGCGGCGGTCCGCGAGAAGTTGGTCGCGTCGCAGCGAAGCCACGCCGACGGCGCATTCCTGGTGGTGGAGGGACGCGACATCGGCACCGTCGTTTTTCCGAATGCCGAGCTGGAGGTGTTTTTGACCGCGACGCCCGAGGCGCGCGCGCAGCGCCGCCATCGGCAGAACCTGACAGATGGGCGCCCGAGCGATCTGGCCGAGGTGCTCGAGAGTGTGAATCGCCGTGACCAACTGGATTCCACACGTACTGTGAGCCCCTTGCGGGCGGCGGACGACGCGGTGCAGGTGGACACCAGTGAGATGACCCTGAACGAGGTGCTTGACCGACTGAGTGAGCTCGTCGGTGAGCGGATCGGAGTACGAGATGTCTGACGAGATCTACGCCGAGGAGCAGTTGCCCGGCGATGGTACGTGGAGCGACGAGGCCGAGTGGGACCTGTCGGAATTCCTTGCCGACGGCGACGAGCTCGGCGAGCCCGAGAAGCTGCCGGTGGTGGCCATCGTCGGTCGGCCGAACGTCGGTAAGTCGACGTTGGTGAACCGCATCATCGGCCGCCGGGAGGCCGTGGTCGAAGATATTCCGGGCGTCACCCGCGACCGGGTGTCGTATCCAGCGGTGTGGCTGGGACGACGATTTATGGTGACCGACACCGGTGGCTGGGAGCCCGACTCTAAGGGCATGCAGCAGTCGATTAGCGCGCAGGCCGAGCTGGCCATGCGGTCGGCCGACCTGATCGTCCTCGTCGTCGACGCGACGGTGGGGGCGACGTCGACCGACGAAGCTGTGGCGCGCATCCTGCGTCGATCCACGACGCCGGTGCTGTTGGCCGCCAACAAGGTCGACTCCGAGCGCGCCGAGGCCGACGCCGCGACGCTGTGGTCGCTCGGACTGGGGGAGCCGCACACCATCTCCGCCTCGCACGGCCGCGGCACCGCCGATCTGCTCGACCTGATCCTGGCGAAGCTGCCGGACAGTCCACGGGAGCGGCATAGCTCCGGTGGACCGCGTCGCGTCGCGCTGGTCGGCAAGCCGAATGTCGGCAAGAGTTCGCTGCTGAATCGCCTTGCCGGAGAAGAGCGTTCGGTGGTCGACAACGTCGCCGGAACGACGGTGGATCCGGTCGACGAGATCATCGAGCTGGACGGCAAACAGTGGCAGTTCGTCGACACAGCGGGTCTGCGTCGCAAGGTGCGGACGGCCACGGGGCACGAGTATTACGCGTCGCTGCGTACGCGTGCGGCGCTCGACTCGGCCGAGTTGGCGCTGTTGTTGATCGACGCGAGTCAGCCGATCACCGAGCAGGATCTGCGAGTGCTGTCGATGATCGTCGACAGCGGGCGGGCGCTGGTCGTCGTCTTCAACAAGTGGGATCTGGTCGACGAGGATCGTCGCTACGAGCTCGACAAAGAGATCGACCGCGAGCTGTCGCGGGTGCCGTGGGCGCGGCGGGTGAACATCTCCGCCGAGACCGGCCGCAGTGTGCAGAAGTTGGTGCCGGCAATGGAGCAGGCCCTGGAGTCGTGGGATCGGCGCGTCTCGACCGGCCGCCTCAACAATTGGCTCAAAGAGGTCATCGCGGCCACCCCGCCGCCGGTGCGCGGGGGCCGGCAGCCGCGCGTGATGTTCGCCACCCAGGCCGCCACCCGACCGCCGACGTTCGTGCTCTTCACGACCGGTTTCCTGGAGGCCGGCTACCGTCGCTTCGTCGAGCGTCGGCTGCGCGAGGAGTTCGGCTTCGACGGCTCCCCGGTGCGGGTCAATGTGCGGGTTCGCGACAAGCGTGACCGCAAGAAGTGACGCGCCGCTGAGCGGTGCCGGTGCTGTGGAATACTGCTGCTCATGCTGATCATCGGAATCATCCTCTGGGGAATGCTCATCGGCGCGGCGGCGCAGCTGCTGCTGGGCGCTAACAAACACGGCGGCGTGAACTGGACGGTGGCGCTCGCCGCCGGCGTGCTCGGCTCATTCCTGGGCGGCTTGATCATCGGCCTGATCGACGGCCACGGCTTCGAGTTCCGCCCGAGCGGCGTCATTGGCTCACTGGTCGGCGCGGTCATCCTGACCGGAATCTGGGTCTGGTTCGACCGCAACAAGGGCAACCCCGGCCTGGAGGCAACGGGCACGAAGGCCAATTCGTGACTACCTTCGCGCGTGCGCTAAGGTAGTCATCGCTCCCCAAAGGGAGTGCCCCGCAAGGGGAAACGGGCTGTGGCGCAGCTTGGTAGCGCACTTGACTGGGGGTCAAGGGGTCGCAGGTTCGAATCCTGTCAGCCCGACAACAGATCAAAGGTCCTAGCCGACGTTCGGCTAGGACCTTTGTGCTCTCGGGTTAATGGCTCGTGCTCTCTCGTACTTGCACGTCGTACCCCGAAGATCTCTTTGACGACGACCTACAGTCTCACCGTTGCGCGCGCGGGCGCAGGGGCGGACGATGGAGGTCGACGATCTCGGGTGAAGCCATGGCGGATGACTGGGCGCAGACGAAGGCGGCGGCGACGGCATTTCTCGCCCTGCACACGGGGCCGGGTTTCGTGATCCCCCACGTCTGGGATGCGGGATCGGCACGACTACTCGAGCAGATGGGTTTCCCGGCGCTGGCGACGACGAGCGCGGGGATCGCCTGGGCGAGGGGACTGCCCGACGGCCAGCGGCTCGGAGTCGAGGTCATGCTGGAGTCCGTCGCCGACCTCGCCACGATCGGCCGATTAGTCGAGGCGATACCGGCACCTTGTGATTCCTCGACGGCGCGCTCGGCTACGCGGAGCTGCAACGGATCTTCGGTGGGTAGCGGTGGTCATGACGTGCCGTGGCGCAGGTGTCCGTAGAGGCCGGCGCGGAAGCCTCGGGTGTGGCTGGGTTCGTCGTCCTCGGGGTCCGGCTCCTGGGCGAGGGTGGTCGTCGCGAAGTGCCGGGCCCAGGCCGGGGGCAGGGTGCCCAGGTGTTCGAGTGCGTCGTCGAAACCCTTCTGGAACAAGTCTGGATCGAGGTACTCGTCGAGTTCGGGGTCGATGAGCGGGAATGACGTCGGCAGGCGGGTGACGGTGCCGTGTTCGGTGATGATGTCGAGCTCGTGCACCTGCGGTTCGCGGTGGTTCATCGCGCCGACTTCCCGGGCGCGAGTCGGCGGTACACGGTGGCGCGGCTGACGCCGAGTTCGGCCGCGATCTCCGGGACCGGGTGCCCCTGCGCGCGGAGCCGCTCGGCGGCGGCGACTTGGTCGTCATCCAAGGCCCGTGGCCGTCCGACGCCACTTTGTGTGTGCGGCGAGCGTCGTTGGCGGCGCGGGCCGGAAGCTTCGTCGTCGAGCACGGCGAGGGACGCCAAAATGCCGACGACCAGAGCGCCCGTCGGATCATTGGTGTCCAGGCCCTCGCGCAGCGACCGCAGACCGATGCTGCGGCCGGTCAGTTCCCGGGCGCTGGCGAGCACCTCGGGAACCGTCCGGCCGAGGCGGTCGAGCGCGACGACGACGGTGGTGTCGCCGGGCCGCGCGTAGGCGAGAAGGGCTGCCCATCCGGGGCGTTCGACGGCAGTCGACGACGTACTGGTCGCACGATCACTGTAGATGCGAGGTGGGTCGATACCGGCTGCGGTGAGCGTATCCAACTGTTCGGCGAGCCGGTCCGAACTTCGGCCGGTGCGGGCGTAGCCGAGCTGATAGCCGGTCGGCCTCCGGTGTGCTGTCATGCCCACAACCTATCGCAAAATAGTTACGCGACTAGCTGCGACACTCCGTAAAATCTGCGAAAGATCGATTGTTAACACTGGTAAACGGACTCCAATGTTGCAAAAGAATACTGTCACAGATTGTGAGACGAGTGTTCGGGGAGCGGCGGAGTCCTGGCGCGGCGGAGCGCTCGCGGGGCATCGTCGTCGGTGGCGCAGGAGATATCGCGGCATAGGGTGCCAGGTCTGGCCTGGCCGACTACCGTCTGACCCATGAGACCAGTGACGAAATGGAGTGCCGCGTGAACATGGAGAAGGTGGTCTTCGGCTTCTTCGTGCTGCTGGCCGCGACCCTGAACTTCGGCTTCGTGATCGGCAACCTGTCCGATACCGCCGAGCACAGCGTCTACGAGTTGTTCGCTGCGGTCACCATCAGTTTGATCGCGACGGTGCTCAAATTCGGCGATCGCACGCAGTTGGGAGCCGTGCACCTGGCGACCAGCCTCGTCGCTGACCTACAGCTGGTGGCAGCGGTGATCGTGTGGGTCTTCGCCACGCAGATCGTCGGGACCGGGCTCACCCCGTCGTCGATGGCCAGCGTGGTCTCCCTGGCAGCAGGTGCGCTCCTGGCGAACCTGGTGTCGGTGACATTGTTGGTGATCGAGACGGTCACTTTTCACCGGGGCTGAGGCGACTCAATGGCAGGAGTAAGTGGCGCAGGCTGGCACCGCCGGGCAGACCCGCCACCGGGTGGCAAAAACGTGCCCTCAAGTATCTCCGGCGGCCCAGCGTGGAGTCCTCGTCCCGCCGACGGTGCCGCCCTCGCCGACGAGCCGCCGTCGGCCACCATCTTTGTTCTCCTGCGGCGGATGCGCGTGCCGCTGATCACCATCATCGGTGTTTTTGCGATCGGTACGCTCGGGCTCAGTCTGATTCCCGGGGTCGACGACGCTGGCAACACCGTCCACCTCACTCCGTTCGACTCGTTCTACGTGATGAGCTACACGGCAACGACGATCGGCTTCGGCGAACTCCCGTGGCCGTTCACCGTGGCACAGCGGCTGTGGCTGACCCTCTGCATCTATCTCACGGTGATCGGGTGGGCGTACGCCATCGGCACCCTGCTCTCACTCCTGCAGGATCGCAGCTACCGGCAGGTCCGCGCCGTCCAGCGATTCAACCGTAAGGTGCGCGCCCTGCGCGAGCCGTTCGTGCTGCTGGCCGGGTACGGGCGCGCGGGGGAGTTGCTGGTGGCGGCCTTCGACGAGATGGGGCAGCGGGTCGTCGTGATCGACGTGGACGCCGAACGGATCGACGAACTCGATCTCGGCGCATTCCATGCCGATGTTCCAGGTCTGGCCACCAACGCCGGAGACCCCCACCAACTGCGTATCGCCGGGCTGGTGAGCCCGTACTGCGCCGGGGTGCTCGCCTTGACCGGCGACGATCAAGTGAATCTGTCGGTCACCATGACCGCGGCGCTGCTGCGACCGGATCTTCCGGTGATCTCCCATACCGTCACCGCGAACATTGCCGAACAGATGCGGGCGTTCGGCTCGCCGACCGTCATCGATCCTTTCGACAGATTCGGCGACCATCTCCGCCTCGCCCTGCACTCACCGGCCACCTACCAGCTGATGACCTGGTTGGAGAATGGTCCGGGCGCGGCGCTGCCAGCGCGCGGTCGGCCACCGACGCCCGGCCGCTGGGTGC
>NZ_JBAQWU010000050.1:0-1657 GCF_049299075.1 Gordonia sp. (in: high G+C Gram-positive bacteria) | reverse complement strand
GAACCGAGGAGTCCTAGATGACGACCACCCTTCGACAGAGCTCAGGGACCGCCCTTCGACAGAGCTCAGGGGGCCGGACGAGCTCAGGGAGCTGTCCGCGGCGAGGAAGACGCCGAACAGGCCGCGGTCGGGGATGGTGCCGCCGGAGGTGACGGCGATGCGCAGGGTGCCGCGGCGGGCGGTGAGCGTGCCGGTGGCGCGGTCGTAGTCGACGCGGGCGGACAGCCCGGCGAACTCGTCGGATGGGTAGCGGCCGGAAATCAGGTCGAGCACGCCGTCGTACACGTCGCGGGTGAGCTCCCGGTAGGGGGCGGCGCGGCGGACGACATCGAACCAGTCGTTGACGTCGACGTCGTCCACTGCGGTGGCGGCGACCGTCTGCTGGGCGAGGATGTCCAGCGGGTTGCGGGGGACGCGCAGGTGCTCGATCTCGCCGGTGAGCATGCGTGCGGTAGCCACGGTGGCGCCGAGGAGATCGGTGCGGTGTTTGGGAAAGACGATGCCTTTGCTGATCTCGCCGACCTGGTGGCCTGCCCGACCGATGCGTTGCAGGCCGGAGGCGACCGACGGCGGGGTCTCCACCTGGATCACCAGGTCCACTGCCCCCATATCGATGCCCAGCTCCAGGGAACTGGTCGCGACCACGCAGCGCAGCAGTCCGGACTTGAGTTGGTCCTCGATCTCGGCGCGCTGCTCTTTGCTCACCGACCCGTGGTGGGCGCGGGCGAGGAGTGGCGGCGCCCCAGCGGCGACGATCCCGACGTTGAACGTCGACGGCATGCCGCCCGGCACCTGGCGGTTGGGTCCGGTGTCGAGCTCGATGCCCGCGCGCTCGGCGGCGATCTGGTTGAGCCGCGCGGTGAGCCGTTCGGCGAGGCGACGGGAGTTGGCGAAGACAATGGTCGAGCGGTTCTGCTCGATCTGGTCGACGATCGCTTCCTCGACGAACGGCCACAGTGAACCGGCCGTTGGGGAAAAGGCGTCGTCGAGGTCGGAATCGCGCGGCGGCACCGGGAGATTAGTCATGTCCGCGACGGGGACGTCGACGCGCAGATCGAAAGTCTTCTGCGCGGGAGGCTGCACCACGGTGGCCGGTGGGGAGCCGGAGAGGAACTGCGCGACCGTGTCCGGCGGTCGGACTGTGGCCGAGAGTCCGATCCGTTGTGCGGGCGTCTCGGTGAGCTGGTCGAGCCGCTCCAGCGAGAGCGCCAGGTGGCTGCCGCGTTTAGTCGGGGCGAGGGCGTGAATCTCGTCGACGATGACGGTCCGGACGTCGCGGAGGGTTTCGCGCGCGGCCGAGGTGAGCATCAGGTACAGCGACTCGGGGGTGGTGATCAGGATGTCCGGCGGGTTGCTGACCAGGGTGCGCCGTACCGCCGCCGGGGTGTCACCCGACCGCACGCCGACCGACACCGAAGGCGCGGGCACGCCGAGTTCGGCGGCGGCGTGGCCAATGCCGACCAGCGGGGCCGACAGATTGCGCTCGACGTCGACCGCCAGCGCTTTGAGTGGGGAGATGTAGAGGACTGTGACGCCCGGTTTCACCGGCCGCGCCGGGGCGGCGCCAGCGGCGAGCTTGTCGATCGCCCACAGGAAGGCGGCGAGCGTTTTACCCGAGCCGGTCGGCGCGATGACCAGGGTGTCTTGTCCGGCGGCG
>NZ_JBAQWU010000049.1:0-3701 GCF_049299075.1 Gordonia sp. (in: high G+C Gram-positive bacteria) | reverse complement strand
TACCTGTTCTACAGCGTTGATAGGCCGTTGACGGAGACGGCCCACGACAGGCTGGCGACCATCGCCCAGAACAACGAGCTGGGCGCGGGTATGGCGGTGGCGTTGAAGGATTTGGAGTTGCGCGGCGCCGGCAATGTGCTGGGTGCCGAGCAGTCCGGGCACGTCGCCGGGGTTGGTTTCGACCTGTACGTGCGGCTCGTGGGGGAGGCCGTGGAGGCGTATCGCGCGGCGGCCGACGGGGAGGCGATCACGCACGAGGAGACCAAGGAGGTGCGGATCGATCTGCCGGTCGACGCGCACATTCCGGTCGAGTACGTGGAGGCCGACCGGCTGCGGTTGGAGGCGTACCGGAAACTGGCTGCTGCGACGTCGGACACCGACGTCGACGAAGTGCTGACCGAGTTGATGGACCGCTACGGTGAGCCGCCCGTCGAGACACAACGCCTGGCGTCGATTGCGAGGCTGCGGTTGCGGGCGCGGGAGCGGGGGATCACCGAGGTGACTCCGGCCGGCGATTCGGTGCGGTTTGCGCCGCTGCCGCTGCTCGATAGCGAGCAGGTCCGACTGGCGCGCCTGTTCAAGGGCGCGCATTATCGGGCGACGACGTCGACAGTCACCCTGCCGATCCCGCGGTCGGGGGGCATGGGCTCCCCGCGTTTGCGAGATGACGAGCTGATCGCCTACCTGGTCTCGTTCATGACGACGTTGAAGCCGTTGGATAGTGCGTAGAAGCAAGTAAGGTTCACCTCGAGCTACTTCTCGGAGGTGTACCGATGCCTGTGATCCTGCTGGATCCTGATTTGCCGGACCTGATCCCGGTGCGTGCCGTGTCCTTCATGTCGGGGCACGTGTTCGTGACGGAGGATGTGAATCCTGCGTTGCTGTGGAACATTCCGTCGTACGAGTTCGCAAGTGGGGCACATCAGGTGCCGTTCGGCGCGGTGGTGCTCTCGTCCGATCGCGCGCATCCCCTTGTGCTGCAGATGATTTCGCACGGCGATCAGGTCATTGTGGGCGATGAGATTCCGGGTACGCGGTTGCTGGCAGCGGTGGCGCTGATGGATCGGCTGCGTCGCACAGGTCCGTGGGAGCAGCAGCAGACGCATGACTCGCTACGGCGGTACCTCCTGGAGGAGGTTTACGAGCTGCTCGACGCCTTCGATAGTGGCGACCATGCGGAGTTGCGGTCCGAGCTCGGTGATCTGCTGTTGCAGGTGCTGTTCCACGCGCGGATCGCCGAGGATTCGGCGCAGGACGCGTTCAGCATCGACGACGTGGCGCAGAGTTTTGTCGACAAGGTCTCCTACCGGACGCCGGGGATTCTGTCGGGCGAGCATGCGGACCTGGAGCGTCAGATCCGGGAGTGGGAGGAGCGCAAGGCGGCCGAGCGGAACCGGGGGAGTGTGCTCGACGGCCTGGTGACCAGTCAGCCGGCGTTGGCACTGACACAGAAGCTCTTTGAGCGTCTGGCGTCCGCCGACTTCCCGCGCGACGCGATCAGCCCGTCGCTGACTCGGGTCGACATCCCCGTCCGCAAGCACGCGCGTGACAGTGCCGAGGATCAGCAGCGCCGCCGGGTCTTGCAGCTGATCGAGCAGGTGCGCGCCGCTGAGGACGCCGCCGTCCTAGACGGTGTCACTCCCCGCCACGAGGACACCTGGCGCAAGTACCTGGGTATGTCGTTCGACCCGCCGGTGGAGCCCCTCTCGCCGGTTGAGCCTGTCGAAACCGAACACATCAACCCGTGGGCCGCGGAGTACACCTCCGGATTCGCGACCGCTGCACCCGGTGCCACGCACGACACCCGCAACGACTTCGATCACGAATTCGACGCCGAGTCCTCGGCTTCCGGATTCCCTGAGGCGGAGGACTTCCCCGGCCCGCCGGACCCGATCGAGACCGTCGGCGCCGACCCGATCAAGGCGGGTGAGCGGAAGGTCAAGGTCCGCTACACCGACGACGTCCCGAAGATGATCGTCCGCTCGGAACGCGATGACGCTGAGGAGGACTGATTCAGGAGCTCGCGGGATTGTCGTACCCTCCAGATAGATTTAACAGCGAACGCAGCGGGTGTCACCGGGGCACCAGTCCTCGCGCAGCCTACTATTGGTGTCGTCAACGTGGAAACGAGCAGCAGATGAGTACTAAACAGACACCGACCGTAGTTTCACTTTTTAGTGGGGCTGGAGGGTTGGACCTAGGTCTCGAGGCCGCGGGCATGCATACCCTCTACGCGAGTGATATCGACTATCACAGTTGCAAGACTCTGGAGAGTGGGAGGCGGAATTCTCGCGCAAATGATCTCCCATTTCTCCGCGACGCCATCATCGAGCAGGCTGATGTAAGCGACCTTGATGGTTCACAGATACTCGCCCAAGTTGGGCTCGCGCGCGGCAAGTTGGATGTTTTAGCGGGAGGGCCTCCTTGTCAGGCCTTCAGCGTAATGGGGCGCAGGCAAGGTCGAGGTGACCCGCGTGGACAGCTACCAGACCAATATGCGCGGCTTTTGGCGCAGATGGCACCTCGCTCATTTGTATTCGAAAATGTATACGGACTCCTCACGATCGACGGCGGCAACGTCTTCCATTCGATTTGCAAACTGCTCGAGAATCCAGCGCCGGACCTGAGCTACAAGTTGTCGGTGTTTAGACTGAACGCTGAAGATTACGGCGTACCGCAGAGGCGTGACCGGGTAATTATCATTGGCTCGCGCGAGGGGCGACAGATCGAAGAGATTCGTCGCATTACTGGTGATCAAGACGGTGGCCTCCACCGCCGCAACGTGAGAGATGCGCTGCGAGGCCTTCCGCCGATGGGAGAATCCCTGCCCAACCACACTGGGCGGAAGCATAGTGATCGAATTATAGAACGATACCGATCCTTGGCATTCGGCGAGCGTGATCCGAAGACTAGGATCAATAGGCTTGACCCTGAACGACCGTCGTATGCGATCATCGTTGGATCCGACAAAGGCGGCGGCAAAGGGCATGTCCATCCGCATGATCCGCGTGAAGTTACACCGCGAGAGAGTGCACGAATCCAGACATTTCCGGACTGGTGGGAATTCTCTGGAACGTCCCGACATCCAATTCGACAGGTTGGTAATGCTGTACCGCCGCTACTCGGGGCTTGCATTGGCGCCGAGATGGTGGTTAGACTATTCGATTCGCCGCGACCTGACTACTTCGACATGGTTAGGCTTCTTGGGCAAGACCACCTCTTCGACTCAGAAATGGTATTCCAGTGACAGTTCAACGGCCTGATTTCTATACCGAGACGACGCACTTTAGTCAACTAGGCGGAGGCATGGAGAAGCAGTGGCTAGAAGAGAACTGGATGGAGGCTTTTCGAATTCTCGCCAGACATAGTGGAGAATCCTGGGCGCATACAAATGTTTCATTGTACGAGGATCTGGAGGCTGCACTCCCTGGGACTCGATGGGTGCCAGAAGATCGTCCGGATAGACCGATTTTCCGTCGGGGAAGAGGTCCTTGGGTAAGCCTTGGCGTTCTTGAGATGGATGGTGGGATAATCCGATTGACAGATCGGGGAAAAGAGGTACTGGACGGGAAAGTCGCCTTCGGTGATTGCCTTTTGGAATACTTCTCGAATGGTGTGGAAACTAATGGGAAGAATGTATTTAGACCGATCCTTCGACTCCTTGCTGATGGTAAGCGCCATTCGTTTGACGAAATATATAC
>NZ_JBAQWU010000048.1:0-15825 GCF_049299075.1 Gordonia sp. (in: high G+C Gram-positive bacteria) | reverse complement strand
GTGCCATGTGGTGCACCTCGCGGGCGTCACCGGCCTCCACCACGATGCCGGCGCGTGTCCGCGTCCGCTCACGCACCAGGTGGTGGTGCACGGCCGAGGTCAGCAACAGCGATGGAATCGGTGCCATGCTCTCGTCCGACTCGCGGTCCGACAGCACGATGATGCGCGCGCCGTCGGCGATGGCTGCCGAGACTCGGTCCCGGACGTCGTCCAGCGCCCGTCGCAGACCGGCGCCACCCTCGGCCACCGGGTAGTGCCCGTAGATCTGTGCCGACGGGAAGCCGGTGGCGGCGCCGTCGATGTCGACGAGCTTGGCCAGATCATCGTTGTCGATGATCGGCTGACTCAGCACGATCTGCCGTGCCGACTCCGGCCCCGGGTCGAGCAAGTCGCGCTCGCCGCCGAGCCGATGCCCGATCGAGGTGACGATCTCCTCGCGCAGGGCATCCAGCGGCGGGTTGGTGACCTGAGCGAACAACTGCTGGAAGTAGTCGAACAGCATCCGCGGCCGGGCCGAGAGCACGGCGATCGGCGTATCGGTGCCCATCGAACCGATCGCCTCGGCGCCCTGCGCGGCCATCGGAGCGATCAGCAGTCGCAAATCCTCGTTGGTGTAGCCGAACAGTTGCTGCCGGTGGGTGACCCGGTCGTGATTCATGTGGACGTGCGGCCGCGCCGGTAGATCTGCCAGCTTCAACTGGTTCTCGTCGAGCCACTGCTGGTACGGATGCTCGGCGGCGAGCGAGTCTTTGATCTCCTCGTCGGCGACGATCCGGCCCTGCGCGGTGTCGACCAGGAACATCTTGCCCGGCTGCAGCCGCAGGCGGGCGACGACGTCGGCAGGGTCGATGTCGAGTACGCCGACCTCGCTGCCGAGCACGACGAGGCCATCCTTGGTCACCCAGATCCGCGACGGACGCAGGCCGTTGCGGTCGAGCACGGCGCCGACCAGGGTGCCGTCGGTGAAGCACACCGACGCCGGTCCGTCCCAGGCCTCCATGAGGGCCGAGTGGTACTCGTAGAACGCCCGGTGCTCGGGTTTCATGTTCTCGTGCCGCTCCCACGCCTCGGGCACCATCATCAGGACGGCGTGCGGCAGGCTGCGGCCACCGAGGTGCAGCAGCTCAAGCACTTCATCGAAGCGCGCCGTGTCCGACGCGCCGGGCGTGCAGATCGGGAAGATTTTGTCGGCGGCGTTCTCGCCGAACGATCCGGTATGGATCAGGGCCTCGCGGGCCCGCATCCAGTTCTCGTTGCCGGTGACGGTGTTGATTTCACCGTTGTGGGCGACGCGCCGGAAGGGATGGGCCAGCGGCCACGACGGGAAGGTGTTGGTGGAGAAGCGCGAGTGCACCAGACCCAGTGCGCTCTCCATCCGATCGTCCTGCAAGTCGAGGTAGAAATCACGCAGCTGCGGCGTGGTCAGCATGCCCTTGTAGACGATGGTCTGGCCGGACAGGCTCGGGAAGTACACGGTGTCGCGGCCCGGGCCGTCCTGTCCGGCGCCCTTCTCGCCGAGCTCGTACTGCACGCGCTTGCGCACCACGTAGGCACGACGCTCCAAATCCATTACCGCGTCGCTGTCCGCATTGCGCCCGCTCGCGGCGCGCGTGAAGAACACCTGGCGCATAGTCGGCATGGCATCGCGGGCGAGTGCGCCCAGCGACGACTCGTCGACCGGCACCTCGCGCCAGCCGAGCAACGTCAGGCCCTCGGCGTCGATGATCTTCTCCACCCCGGCGATCGCCTCGGCGACCTCGCCCTGCGCCTGCGGGAGGAAGGCGATACCGGTGGCGTACTCGCCCATCGGCGGAAGCTCGAAGTCAATAACGGCGCGCAGGAACTTGTCCGGGACCTGAATCATGATGCCCGCACCGTCGCCGGTATTCGGCTCGGCGCCAGCGGCACCTCGGTGCTCCAGGTTCACCAGCGCGGTGATCGCCTTCTCGACGATGTCGCGGCTGCGACGGCCGTGCATGTCGACGACAAAGGCGACGCCGCACGCGTCGTGTTCGTTGATCGGATCGTAGAGGCCGACGGGCCCCGGCAAGTGCATCATGGATCTGCCTACTCCGTACGCCACGCTGCGCACTGTTACGTACTGGAGAAGTCCCGGGTACTCGGTGCGAGTGCGCCGCCGGGGAGATCAGCTTCGTTGCTGGCCCGCTCGGATAAGTCCGAGCGCAGTGCCCTTAATTCTGCCACG
This sequence comes from Gordonia sp. (in: high G+C Gram-positive bacteria), assembly GCF_049299075.1. GTDB lineage: Bacteria > Actinomycetota > Actinomycetes > Mycobacteriales > Mycobacteriaceae > Gordonia. The sequence goes on along the minus strand of NZ_JBAQWU010000048.1, from coordinate 13,619 downwards.
TCGCCGCCCGCAACGGCAAAACTCTTCGGTAGCACCGGCGAAACACCCCCGTAATGAGGCAATCGCGCCGTAGCGTCTCATTCATGAGCGAGACAGAGGTTTCCCCAGGACCGTCGGCACTCGGGTCCCCGCAAGCACGGGCCCTGAGCGCCTCGGCGTGGCAGAGCGTCCGCCCGGCGATGGGTCTGGTCAGCCGCGTTCCAGTGGGCGGCCCACTGGCCTTGCAGGTGGCCAAACCGGTATTGAATGCGTCCCTCGCCGCGCTGAGTCCGGCCCCGAAGGGGACCCGCGTCAGCACCGTCAAGACCCGTTTCGCTGGCGGCCAGGTGCGTGGCGACTGGATCCACGAGGCCGCCCGCCACGGCGGCTCGATCCCGAGTCCGGACTCCGGCCGCAGCATTCTCTATTACTTGCACGGCAGCGGGTATCTGATCTGTTCGCCGCGCACCCATCGCGGACTGGTGGCGCGGCTGGTCCGCCGCTCCGGTATCGGCGCATTTAGTCTCGACTACCGCCTCGGGCCACGCCATCGATTCCCGGCAGGCGGCGACGACGCGATCCGCGGCTACCGGTGGTTGCTCCATCGCGGATTCGCGCCCGAGCAGATCATCGTCGCCGGCGATTCGGCTGGCGGCCACCTGGCGCAAGATCTGCTGGCCGCCAATCATCGAGACGGCGTCGGCCAGCCGCGCGCCATGTATCTGATCTCCCCGCTCTACGACCCGTCGTTCGAGATGGCGTGCGCCCTGGAACGGTCCGGTGTCCGCGATCCGTACATCGACGCCGCCGGCGCGCGCAGAATGCTGCGGATGTACACCGGCGATGCCGACCGCGATCACCCGCGCATGCGCGTCCAGCTCACCCCGGACATGAATCTACCGCCCACCCTCATCCAGTACGGCGACCGCGAAGTGATGGCCGACGACGCCCGCGCCATCCACGCCAACATCCTCGCCGCGGGCGGAACCTCCACCATTGCGCCGTGGCGCAACCAGGGCCACGTATTCCAGATGTTCCCCTACTTCACGCCCGACTCGCGCAAAGCACTCCGCGACGCCAAAGACTTCCTCGGGCGACACCTCTGAACGGCGCCGACCCGACTACGTGGATCGGGCGGTCAGCTTGATCGCATTGGCCCACAGCCTCGTTGCCGTATCGACGAGCCCGTCCATATCCGGGTCATCACCCAGCGCGAAGGCGTTGTACGCCATCCGGGAAACCATGCCCGACAACGCTCGCGCGGCACGCCCCGCGTCGATTCCGGAGTCGGCGCGACCGTCCTGCTGCAATCGCTCGATCTGCCGCGCATTCCGCTCGGAGAAGTCCCGGCTTCGGGCACGGCGCTTGTCTCGGAACTCGGGGCTGATCCCCGACACCTGTTCGAGCACAAGACGAAGCTTTGCGTTGCGCCGGTACGCCTCGAAATAGGCCCGATTGGCCGCCGCCAGCACCGCGACCGGGTCGTCGGTGGCCTGTACGTGTGGGAATCCCGGGTGGAGCATGTCCTCGTGGGCCTTCTCGAAGACCGCGTCGAGGATCTCCTCCTTGCTCTGGAAGTAGGTGTAGAAGGTGCCGGTCGAGCAGTCGGCCGCGGCGGTGATATCGGTCAGCCGAGAGTCTTGGAAACCGTCGCGTTCGAACACCCGGCGCGCCGCATCGATCAGCGCGGCGCGCGTGCGCTCCCCGCGGGGGGTGAGCGTCTTCTTCGCGACGGCCAACTCAGTACCGCGCACTCAGCACATCGTCGGATACACCCGCGACGGTCTCGGTCACGGTCGCGGCATCGCGGTACGGTCGCAGCTCCCGCCGGGCGATCGCCCGCTTGTGCACCTCATCGGGTCCGTCGGCCAGGCGCAGCGTCCGAATGTGCGCGTAGGCCATGGCCAGCGGGAAGTCGTCGGTCACTCCGGCGCCGCCGTGCACCTGAATCGCCCGGTCGATGACCTTGAGGGCCATGGTGGGCGCAGCCACCTTGATGGCCGCGATCTCGGTCGCCGCCGCCTTATTGCCCACGGTGTCCATCATGTGGGCAGCCTTGAGCGTCAGCAGGCGGACCATCTCGATCTCGATCCGCGCTTCGGCGATCCAGTCCTGGATATTGGCTCGGTCGGCGAGCGGCGCGCCGAAGGTTTCGCGTCGGGTCGCCCGGGCGCACATCAACTCCAGCGCACGCTCGGCCATACCGATGATCCGCATGCAATGGTGGATGCGTCCCGGGCCGAGGCGGGCCTGCGCGATGGCGAATCCCTCGCCCTCGCCCTTGAGTACGTCGGCCGCCGAAACTCGAACATTCTCGAAGAGGAGTTCGCCGTGACTTTCCCGATCGACGTAGCCGAAGACCGGCAGATTCCGCACGATCGTGAGCCCCGGAGCATCGCTGGGCACCACCATCATCGATTGCTGCCGATGCGTCGCGGCCGCCGGATCGGTCTTGCCCATGACGATCAGCACGGTGCAGTCGGGCCGGACCGCGTTGGAGGCGAACCACTTGCGGCCGTTGAGAACGTACTCGTCGCCGTCGCGCTCCATCCGTAGTTCGATATTCGTCGCATCGGAGCTGGCGACGGCCGGTTCGGTCATCGCGAACGCCGAGGCGATCTCACCGTCGAGCAGCGGCTTGAGGTAACGCTCCTTGTGCTCGTCGGTGCCGAAGAGGGTCAGCACTTCCATATTCCCGGTGTCGGGCGCATTGCAGTTGAACACCTCCGAGGCCCACACCACCGCGCCCATGATCTCCGCAAGATGGGCATACTCCAGATTGCTCAGTCCCGGGCCCCAGTCCGCATGCGGATGGAACAGATTCCACAGGCCTGCCGCCTTCGCCTCCGCCTTGAGCTCGCGGAGGATCTGCGGGGTGGCGTGCGGGTTCGCCGATTCGCGCATCTGCTGTTCGTACACTGCTTCGTTCGGGTAGATCCGGGCGTCCATGAACTCCAGGAGCCGTTGGCGGTACTCCTGCGCGCGGGCGGACGGTTCGAACAAGGTGTCGGTCATCTGTTTCTCCTGCCGGGGATGCTGCGGGGTCGGGATGGGTCGCGAGGTCTGGCTGAGTCGGGCGGCGGGCTAAGCCGGAGCTGCGGGCTCGGTGCCGCCGAGCCGCTGCGCAAATCGCCGCATCCCGCCCAGCCAGCGCTCGTAGTCACTGGCTTTCTGCCGATACATGTCCAGTACTTGCGGGTGCGGAAGGATCAGGAACCGTTCGTCCTCGATTCCGGCCATCACCTGAACGGCGACCTGCTCCGGTGTCAGCACCTCGCCGGCGGCCTCGACCGCCCGCTGCATCAGTCGCGCGCCCGCGTCGTCGTCAGGCATCGTCGGGCGCAGTAGCTGGGTGTCCACACCCATCGGGCACAGGCAGCTGACCCGCACCCCTTGGTCGCCGTAGGTCACGTTGAGCCACTCGGCGAAGCCGACGGCGGCATGCTTGGTGACCGAATACGTGGCCGAGCCGAGCTGGGTCAGCAGTCCGGCCGCTGAGGCGGTGGAAACGAAGTAACCCTCCCCGCGGGCGATCCAATCGGGGACGAGCCGACGCGCGGCACGGGTATGGGCAAGCAGATTGACGTCCAGCACGGCGTCCCACTGCTCATCGGTGGCCGCCAGGCCTGGAGCGCCAGCGATACCGGCGTTGGCGAAGTACAGACTGACCGGGCCGAACCGTTCCTCGGCGAGCGCGACTGCCGCGTCGATGTGGTCGGGATCGGCCGCATTCCCGGCCAGTCCCGCGGCGGAATCAGGCCCTCGCCTATTCAGAGCCGCAGTCGCACCGGCGACCTTCCATTCGTCGAGGTCGGTGATCACCACTCGCGCTCCCCGGTCGAGGAGAGCACTCGCCATCGCGGCGCCAATCCCGGCGGCACCTCCGGTGACGATTGCGGTGTGTCCGTCAACCTGCATGTCCGCCAACCCTCCACTCGAGTTCTTCCGCTTCCGGCCGAGCATAGTTGAATTTGGCGTCAAGTTCAGTTTTTTGCTGAGCTAACCGTGCCCTTCCGGCGGCGCTCACATGGCAGAATCGACCTCGCCGTGGCGAGCGCCACCGACGAAGGGGTACTAACCATGTCCGATCTCAACGAGCTCCTCAATCGCCTCCCGGTGGACCAATTGGCCGCGCAGACCGGGGCAAGCCCCGAAGACGTTCGCGCTGCCGCTGAACAGGTGCTCCCGACGCTGGTGGCCGGACTCGCCGCCCAAACTGGTGACACAACTTCCACCCAGAAACTCGTCGGGGCCTTAGAACAGCACGACAACGGGCTAGCCGAGGGCGAGATCACCCTCGATGCCGTCGACGTTGCCGACGGCAACAAGATCGTCGGCAAGCTCTTCGGCGACAAGGCCGATGACGTCGCGCTCGGTGTCTCCGGTGCGGTCCCGGCCGCAGCAGTCGACCAGGGTCTGGTGAAGAAGCTGCTGCCGATGCTCGCACCGATCGTGCTCAGCTACGTGATGTCACAGATGGGCAAGAAGGGCGGCGCAGCGGGGCAGAGCAGCGGTGGCCTCGGCGACCTGCTCGGCGGAATCCTCGGCGGCGGGGGCGGCGCCAAGAGCGGTGGCCTCGGCGATGTGCTGGGGAGCGTCCTCGGCGGGGGCAAAGGCGGCAACAATCCGCTCGGCGGCATCCTCGGCGGAATCCTCGGCGGCAAGTAACTCGTCGCCTCTCATCTCCGGCCACCCCATGCGGCTCCCCTGAGGTTTAGAATCGGATTCCATGAAGCGCGTCCTGATGTCGCTGGCAGTGCTGGTCGTGACCTTGATCGGGATCTTTCTCCCACTGATCACGACGGCGTCGTCGGGCGGCTCGGTCGGTGCAGATCCGGTGACCATCACCGACTACCACGCTGACATCACCGTCGGCCGGGACGGCTCGCTGGCCGCCACCGAGACGGTGGTCGCGGAGTTTCCGTACGGCCGGCACGGCATCTTCCGGTACTGGGATCTGACGGACACCAGCAACCGGGGGGTTCGCTATACGCCGCGGGACATCAGCATCACTATGGATGGCAGTTCGGTGCCCTTCGAGTTGTCTTGGGAACAAGGTGAGCGCTTCCGCGTCGCCAAGATCGGCGATGCGGGCTACTACGTGACCCCGGGCGTACACACGTACGTGCTCAAATACCGAGTGACCGGCGTGCTGGCTCCCGGATCGAGCCCGGTGAACCGCGGGGACACCTCCAGCTGGGGCACCGATGCGACCTCTCGCATGCTCTGGCGGGTGGTGGCCGACGGTTGGCAGATGTCGATGAATAAGACCGAGAGCACTATTCGGCTGCCGGAACCGCCACTCTCATTCACCTGCGCCACCAACCGCGGCATCGACTGCGAGATCAGCGCACCCGACGCCACCACCCGCATCGTCCGCACCGGCGAGCTACCACCGATGACCGGCGTCGCCGTCCGCGCCGAACTGCCGTTCCCGGCACCGGACCGTTCAGTTTTGCCCTGGTCGCTCCGATTCGACCCGATCCTCGGGCGGTCAATCATCGGCCTGGTCTTCGCCTTAGTAGTCTCCCTGATCACTTTCGGTCTCGGCCTCTGGTGGGCACTGCGGAGCCGAGAAACCGCGCCGCTACGACCGGTGATGTATTCGCCGCCCGACGACCCGCTCACGTCCGGCGGACGCCTCGGCCCCGCGCAGACTTTCTACGTCGCCAATGAGGCGATGCCGCGGCGCGCACTCATCGCCACGCTGTTCCACCTTGCCGAGATCGGCGCCGTCCGGCTGGAACGGCACGGCGGCGATTGGACCGTTCACTCCACCGTGAGCCAGGAAGTGGAAGCCAAACTCGACCCGGCCGACCGCGCGCTGCTCGCCTCGCTCGGTCTGAACACCAACGGTTCGACGTTCGCGGCCGACGGTTCAGTGAGCGCAGGCCAGCAGCTGCATTCGGCGCAGAGCTCGGTCGACGGCGCGGTCCGCGGCTGGGGTGCCAGCAGCGGCACCATCGTGCACAGTAACTCCGAGAACCTCGGTCGCATGCTGATTGTTCTCTCGCTGGTCGGCGCTGCCGCCCTGCTGATCTTTGGCGTGCTGCCTGCGACGATCTGGGCGCTCCCGCTGGCCGCGTTCGCCATCGGCGGCGCTGGCCTGTGGTCATCGGGCGTCGGCACCCGGCGCACCCGCCTGGGCCGCGAAGTCTGGTCGCGGGCAGCCGGCTTCGAGCGCCTGCTATCCACACGGTCCAACACCGAACGTTTGGACTTCAGTGCCCGCAAAGAGATATTCACCGACTACATCCCGTACGCGATCGCCTTCGACTGCGCGGATGCCTGGGCCGATAAGTACCGGTACGCCACCGGCCAGGAGCCGCCCGAGCCGCTGTGGTTCGGCGGCGGTTTCTACGCCCACGGAGGACTCGGTGGAGCTGGCGGCTTCGGCGGCTCGTCGTTCGACAGCTTCGAGTCGAGCCTGTCCTCGTCGCTCTCGGCCTACACCGCTTCGCAGAGTGCCTCGTCCAGCAGCGGCGGAAGCTTCGGCGGCGGTGGCGGCGGTTTCGGCGGAGGTGGCGGTGGCGGCGGTGGCGGCGGCTCCTGGTAGCGGCGGCTCCGGAAATCGGCGGCTCCGGCGTAGATCCCTCGTCCGCGTTGCACCCACCCGCATAATGACAGTCAAGATCCCAACTAGAAAGGGAATCCCATGGGTACCGTAATTCTCGTCATCGTCATCGTGGTGGTGGTCGTTGGTCTGGTGTTGTTCGGCTTCACCGGCTTCAACAAGCTCCGCAAGGCCGACATCACCTGCGAGGAAGCCATGGGCGGGATTGATGTTCAGCTGACTCGGCGCGCTGATCTGATCCCGAACCTGGTGAATACCGTGAAGGGCTACGCCGCGCATGAGTCTGGCGTGCTCGAAGCCGTGACCGCGGCTCGCTCCGGTCTGCAACAGGCCGCCCACGGCACCGATGTGGGCGCCAAGGCCGCTGCCGAAGCACAGATGAGCGGCGCGCTGGGTCGGCTGTTTGCGGTCGCCGAGAACTACCCGCAGCTGCAGGCCGCGCCGAACTTCATGGCGCTGCAGACCGAATTGGCCGAGACCGAGAACAAACTGTCGTTTGCCCGGCAGTACTACAACGACGCCGTCTCCCGGCTCAACCAGCTGGTCAAGACCCTGCCGTGGATGTTCTTCGCGCCGATGTCCGGCGTCAAAGTCCGCGAGTTCTACCAGGCACCGGCCGGACACATCGAGGTCCCCAATGTGCAATTCTGACTGCGGCATAGTGGACTGATGAAGACAATTCTGAACATCCTGTGGCTGGTGCTGTGCGGTCTCTGGATGGCTATCGGCTATGCCGTCGCGGGCGTCATCTGCTTTATCCTCATCATCACCATCCCGTTCGGGATCGCGTCGTTCCGCATGGCCAACTACGCGCTCTGGCCGTTCGGGCGGACCATCATCCGGTCCCCGGGAAGCGGCACGCCGTCGATGCTCGGCAACATCATCTGGCTGATCGTCGCCGGTATCTGGCTGGCGATCGGGCACATCACGACCGGTCTGGCACTGTGCGTGACAATCATCGGCATTCCACTCGGCATTGCGAGCTTCAAGATGGTTCCGGTGTCACTGTTACCGCTGGGCGCCCAGATCGTCGCGACTGACGATCCGCGCGCTGCCCCAGCCAGCCCGGCGATGCAGTAGGGCCCCGGCGGATTACTCTTCCCAGCGCTCGGAGCTCGACGGATAGCGCACCCGCAGCACGCTATACAGGTAGGTGCTCACGCCCAGGAGAAGCAGTGAGCCGAGCGCCCACCAGAGCCAGCCGTTCAGCAGGGAGTAGCGCACGGCGAAAACCAGCCAGCAGAGCGTGAAGACCACGCAGCCGATGGTGGCCAGCAGCCGGCCCACCAACACGACGGTTGCCAGCATCGACCAGATCGTCTCGCGCACCGGCTTCATCATCGCTTCAGAATATCGCGCCGAGACGACCCGCCTAAATCATCTAACGGTGGTCTTGACCAGACGCCCCGCGGCGCCGGTGCAAGGTGAGCCCCAAACCGCAATCAACGCAGGGCCGCAATCAATTCGGCCTTCTTCATCGTCGAGTAACCCTTGATGCCCTTGGCCTTGGCCTCAGCGCGCAACTCGGCGACCGACTTGCCCTTCGGCGCGGCGGCCTTCTTGACCGCGGCGGGCTTCGCGGCAGCCGGCTTAGCGGCAGCAGGCTTGGCAGCGGCAGGCTTACCGGCAGCAGGCTTCGCAGCGGGCTTCACGGCAGCGGGCTTAGCGGCAGGCTTGGCAGCAGCAGCAGGCTTGGCAGCAGCAGGCTTGGCAGCAGCGGGCTTCCTGGCCGGAGCAGCGGCAGGCTTTGCCGCCGCAACAGCAGCGGGTTTCGCCGGGGCGGGTTTCGCCGGGGCGGGTTTCGCTGGGGCGGGTTTCGCTGGGGCCTTGGGCGCCTCTTTACCCCCGGTCAGCGAATCACGCAGAGCCAGCACCTCGTCGGTGAGCCGGCTGACCTCTTTACGTAGTCGCTTGATCATCTTGTTCACGTTGTTGTCCGTAGCCACGGCTGGCCCCTCTCGGCGTAGTTCAGTCTCATCGGTCGTCATTCGACGTCGGCGGCCGGTGTTCGACCAGCTCCATTGTGACCCGGTGTACCGCGATTGCGTCGCAGCAACCCGCCTCCCCGCCCGACTAGTCCATCAGAATTCGCGCACGCGGTAGACGTCCACGACATCGAAATCGGCGTTCACCACAACGAAATCGGCGCGACGCCCCCGCTCCAAGACCCCAATGTCGTCGCGACCCAAGACACGCGCTTGATTGCCGGACGTCATCTTGGTGAGGCCCACAAGCACGTCGTCGGGCAGCCCTCCGACCGCAGCGGAGAAGCTGTGGGCCGCCCGGCGGAAGAGTAGTTCCATAGTCGCGGTGCTCCCGGCAATCGCTCCGGTCGCGCGCACCCGGGCCACCCCGTCAACGACGTCAACGTCCAGCTCCCCCAAGCGGTAGGCGCCGTCACTCATGCCGGCCGCCACCATCGCATCGGTGACCAGCGCGACACGGTCGAAGCCGAGCGAACGCTCAGCGTCGAGCACCAGCGCCGGGTGCAGGTGCACGCCGTCGCCGATCAACTCGATCAGCACCCGGGGGTCTTCGGTAAGCGCCAGCACCGGACCCGGTTCACGGTGTCCCAGCGGGGCCATCGCATTGAACAAGTGGGTGGCCACGCGAGCGCCGCGGTCGATGGCTTCGCGCGCCTGGGCGTAGGTGGCCTCGGTGTGGCCGACGGCCACCAAGACCCCGGCCTGCGCGAAGCGGCTGACCGCCGCCATCCCGCCGGGCAGTTCCGGCGCCAGCGTCACCATCGCGATCGTGCCGCGCCCGGCGGTCAACACCCGGTCGATCTCGGCGAGATCCGGACTGCGCAGCGCCTGCGGGTCGTGGGCACCGCAGCGCTGCTGGCTGATCCACGGACCCTCCAGATGAATGCCCGCGCTGATCCCGGCCTCGACCAGCGGCGCCAGCCGTTCGACGATCTCGATGAGCGCCTCGGGGGTCGCGCTGACGGTGCTGGTCATGGTGGTGGTGGTGCCGTGCGCGAGATGGAACTCGGCGGCCCGGCGCACCTCATCGGCGATACCGTCGGTGTACGACGCGCCACCCCCGCCGTGTACGTGCAGGTCCACGAAGCCGGGCAGCACGGTGCCGTCGTAGTCGAGCCGCGGCAGATTGAGAACCGGCCCGGGACCGCTCCCGAGGTCCAGGACCCGGCCACCACCGACCCGCATCCAGCCCGGCCGCAGCACCTCGTCGCCCGCAACGATCGCCGCAGCCGTGACCAGGATCTCCTCGGCACTCATCACCGCAGCGTATGACCCCCCGAAGCATGCGTCCACCAAACGAATGAATCTCGGGGCGAAGTGTCACTTTCCGCGCCATCGTGGCGATATACGGGTCGATTGCCGTTTCTATAACGCGAAGAGAGTTCCGCTATGACCTATCCCCCTCACGGCGGGTTCGGATATCCGCCGCCTGCCCCGGACCCCGCCACTGTCGCGATGGCCGGTGTACAGCAACGCAACCGCCGCCGCATGACCTTTCTGTTGACGGCGATCGTCGCCGTGCTGGCGCTGGTGCTGGCCCTGCTCGCCAATCAGGTGTTCTTCAACAAAACCGGAAAGTCGCTGATTCCGGGACTGACACTGCGGGCCGCGAACGATCCGGGGCCCGATCCGTTCACCACCCCGGTGACGCTGGTGAATCGGACGCAGGCGCAGCCAGTGCAGGTCTCGTCCGCGCCGGGGATGGGCGTCCAGCAGGTTAACGGGACCGAGCCGGGCTTCTACGGCACCTACGGCACAGCGGCCTGCGACACCGCGTCGCTGGGCAATCAGCTGGCCGCCAGCCCGGCCGCCGCCCATGCTTGGGCGAGTGTGCAGGGCATCCGTCCGTCCGACATTCCGTGGTACCTCAACTCACTGACCCCGGTGGTGCTGACCGCGGACACCTGGGTCACCAACCACTCGTTCCGGGGCGGCCAGGCGCACCCGTTCCAGGCGGTGCTGCAGGCGGGAACCGCGGTCTACGTGGACGCCGCCGGCGTTCCGCGTGCGGTCTGCTCCTGCGGTAATCCGCTGCGCCCGCCGGCCTCCGCGCCGATCGGCGGCTACCGGGCCTACGGAACGCCGTGGCCCGGCTACCGCGCCGAGACCACCTACCGCGTGGCGTACAACAACACCTACGTCACCAACAACACCACCGTGCAGCAGGCTCCTCCGCAGCAGGCGGCAGCCAACGGATTCCCGACGCTGCAGGTCACCGATCTGCTCGCGGCGATCCCCGCCCTCACCAGTCTTGTTCTTGACGGGACCCTGGACGATCTGCCAGCACCGCCCGCGGGCACCCCCGCCTTCGGTACTGTCGCCTTTGCCACGGCGGCCAATGGCGCGCCGGCGTTCCCCGGTACCGCCGCCGAAGAGAACGGACTGAGCGAGGACTCCACCGAACCCAACGCTGCCGTCCTCGAGCGCAATGTGCAGACCGACGGCGACCCGCTGGCTGTTGTTCCCGGCGACGCCGACGACTCGGCCACCGCAGAGAGCTCGGGAGACGAATCGTCCGCCGCCGCGAACTCGGCAAGCGAATCGTCCGCTGCCGCAGACAGTCCCACCGGCACCCAGTCATCGGCCGCCTCATCGGCGAGCCTCGCACCGACTCAGTTCCTCGGCAGCGGCGACGCGGTGAGCGAACTGTCGTACACCGCCGCCGGCGGACGCGAGGTCACGTGCGAGTTGCCCGCGGCCTTCGATTCGGCCGTCGTCGTCCCGACGAACAGCGACTGCGCCACACTGCGATTCAATCGCGACGATCTCCTGAAATCCGCGATCGACCGCACCGTCGGGGCAAGTAGTGATCGGGTCTGGCGCATCACTCCGGTGGACGCCACCGAACCGATCGTGGTGACCACGGCGCAGTGGCAGACGCTGGCCGCGACGTCGACCACTACCGAACCGTCCACGACGGAATCGACAACGACGCCGACGACGGAGACCTCCGTCCCGAGTTCGACGACAGCAACCACCGAACCGTCAACGAGCACCGCAGAAGTGCCCGGCGAGACCACCGGGGCCGTTCCCTCGGCCTGACGGCATCCGGCGATCACGCGCCCGGCTCCGGTCACCCCATGTGACCGGAGCCGGGCGTTGCGCATCCATTGAGACGTTGATTACATTTCGTCTCAATCTTCTTGCCTTCGGCGAAGTTTCGGAGCGATGGTGGAGATCGAGACACTGCCCGATCCCTTCAGGAGGTCCTCTCATGACAACGACTGCTTGGTTCGCTCCGCTGCGCCACCTGTCCCCCGAGTCCTTCGAGCGGTACCTAGAGATGCAGGCGGTGCAGGGCAAACACCTGGAGGTCTACGACCGCTGGAGCGCCGTCCGCCTGCGCTTTACCGCCGGTGAACCCGCCACCGTGCGCTACGTCGCGGAACGGCGCATCCACCCGGCCCCGAACGACTACTACGCGTTCCGCCAGGACCTCGGCTGGGAGCACACCGGCCGGTTCGGCGATCGCCACCTCTGGCGCAAGGAATACACCGGCGGACGTCCGCAGCGCTTTGTCGGCGGACGTCATTCGCCGGTCCGCGTCCCCGCCTGACCAGGCCGGGACTCCCCTGAGCGGGCCCGGTAACGAGATGCCATTAGCGGGCGATTGTGTCTGCCGTGTATCGCGCCGATAAAGTCTGCAAGTGGAAGATCCGGCCCGTGCCGGATTGGCGAGGGCTGCGCATTGCGACGCAGCGAAGGAGTGATTGATCGATGAGTGAATTCAGCGGGCCCCTCGGTGACGTGTACGACGTGGTAATCCGGCGCAACCCCGGAGAACCGGAGTTCCACCAGGCCGTACAGGAAGTGTTCGAGTCGCTGGCCCCGGTCATCGACCGGCACCCGCAGTACCTCGACGTGCTGACCCGCATGTGCGAGCCGGAACGTCAGATCATCTTCCGCGTGCCGTGGACCGACGACTCGGGCAAGGTGCAGATCAACCGCGGCTTCCGCGTCGAGTTCAACTCGGCCCTGGGCCCGTACAAGGGCGGCCTGCGCTTCCACCCATCGGTGAACCTCTCCATCGTGAAGTTCCTCGGCTTCGAGCAAATCTTCAAGAACTCGCTCACCGGCCTGCCCATCGGCGGCGGTAAGGGTGGCTCGGACTTCGACCCCAAGGGCAAGTCCGACCTGGAGATCATGCGCTTCTGCCAGAGCTTCATGACCGAGCTCTACCGCCATATCGGTGAGTACACCGACGTGCCAGCCGGCGATATCGGCGTCGGTGGCCGCGAAATCGGCTACCTGTTCGGCCAGTACAAGCGCATCACCAACCGCTACGAGTCCGGTGTGCTCACCGGTAAGGGCTTGACCTGGGGCGGCTCACAGGTGCGCCCCGAGGCGACCGGCTACGGCACCGTGTTCTTCGCCTCGGACATGCTCAAAGCCAAGGGTGAGACCTTCGAGGGCAAGAAGGTCCTCGTCTCCGGTTCGGGCAACGTGGCCACCTATGCCATCGAAAAGATCCACCAGCTCGGCGGCACCGTGATCGCCTGCTCGGACTCGTCAGGCTACGTCGTCGACGAGAAGGGCATCGACCTCGAGCTCCTCAAGGAGGTCAAGCAAGTACGACGCGGCCGACTGAGCGAGTACGTCGAACTGCGCGGCAACGGCGCCACCCTGGGCACCGAGGGCAGCCTCTGGCACGTCCCGGCCGATATCGCGCTGCCGTGTGCCACGCAGAACGAGCTCGACGCCGACGATGCGGCCGCGCTGGTCCGCAACGGCTGCCTGGTGGTGGCCGAGGGCGCCAATATGCCTACCACGCCGGACGGCATCAAAATCCTGCAGGCAGCCGGCGTCGGCTTCGCCCCGGGCAAGGCCGCCAACGCCGGTGGTGTGGCCACCTCCGCGCTGGAAATGCAGCAGAACGCCTCACGTGACTCGTGGAGCTTCGAGCACACCGAAGAGCGCTTGCAGTACATCATGAGCGCGCTGCACGACAACTGCCTCGCGACGGCCGACGAGTACGACGCGCCCGGCAACTACATCGTGGGTGCCAACGTCGCCGGCTTCGTCCGCGTCGCCGACGCCATGCTGGCCCTGGGCGTCATCTGACGCACCCTCGCTACGACGAC
>NZ_JBAQWU010000047.1:0-5690 GCF_049299075.1 Gordonia sp. (in: high G+C Gram-positive bacteria) | reverse complement strand
TCGTCAGGCAGCAGCGGCGTGGTGACGCGCGAGACCGCGGCCCGCAGCCAATGGGCGCCCTTCGTGTTCGACGTCGCCGCCCGCGCGGGCGCTTCGAATCGTTCGCGCCAAGTCTTCATGACATGTGCCTCCCTCTGCGAGCCCGCCCACGGCAAACTCTACCTACGATTCCGTAACTTACGGAACCGTAGCCAATGGACGCAAGTTGGGCAGTTCCCGGTGCGCCTAGAGTAATTCCAGTAAAAACGGGAGCTCCTGGGTGGCATACCACGCCAGGTCGTGATCCTCCGCGTCGCCGAGCGTGAGCTCGGCGTCCTCATCGCCGAGGTCGGCCGCATCGATCACGTCGGCCGCCGCGATCACCGCGCGCTCAGCATCGCCACTGTCCACGTGCACCGCCACCACCTGGTCGGTGGTGACCGGTCCGGCGATCCGCACGACCGCATCGTCGAGGTCCGGGCGCGGTGTCGCGTCCGTCCGTTCGGCAACGACGACGACACGGCGCACCGGCAAGTCGTCGGCATCCTGCGCGGCCAACAACCGCAGACTCCCGCGGGCCGCATCGCGCAGCGCGATCTCGGCGAGCTCTTCGTCATCGCCGGCCACATACGCTTCGCGCAGCGCCGGGGTGAGCGCAAATCCGGTGCCGCCCAGCGGCATCCACGCGTCATCGGCCAATAGTCGCTGCACATCGGCCAGCGTCGCCGGCAAGTACACCCGCATCAGTCACCCTTCCCGTTCCCGGCCGGAGCGCCGGGCTTCGGGCCAGCCATATTGCCGCCCCGCCCGAAAACGTTCGGGAACCCGCCGGTGGCTAGTTCTTCGATCGATTCGGTGACGTAGCCAGCCATGGCCGGCAGATCACCGAGCGCATTACGGTCGGCCAGAAAACCGAACTCCACGGCTTCGTGATATTCATTGACGCTAATCGCCAATGCGCGGTGCTCGGCCAGCATCGGGACGGTAAACAGTCCGGTCACCGGCACGCCATTCACGTAGCGCCGCTCGATCCTGCTGTTGCCGATCCGGATCGGCACATTGTAGGACCGCTGGAACAAGCTATTGAAGACACGCGTGGTGACATCGGCGAAGGGTACGACGCCCAGTTCCGGCAGCATCGGGCGCAGCCCCAGGGTCATCCGACCTTGCGACTGCGAATAACGATCGGCCAGTCCAGCCACCTGCATCAGGCGTACCGACGGCGCATCCTCGCCGATCGGCAGATCGGTGATGAACTCGGTGCGACCCTCATTCATCCAGCCGCCGCTGGCGGTCTCGTCGGCCACCGATTCGCGCGCACCCAGCGGTAGCACCGCGCGCACCGTTTCACCGTGACTCAGCAGGTCCTTGACCGACAGCGTCCAGCGGCGCATCACGCCCGTGATGACACCCAGGATCACATCATTGAAGCTGCATTCGAAGCGTTCGGCGATCGCCTGCACTTGCTCCCGCGGCACCGACACGAACGTGTACAACCGGGCCGAGCTACCCGCCCGGTTCAGCGGACTATCCGGCGCGCTGTTCATCAGTTGCTGCGCCGTATTCCCCACGAAGCGTGCCGACCGATCGGCGAGTGACAACAGGTCGGTGAGTGGACCCGCTCCATTGAAGACGGCGTCGACCAATTCGCCCGGACGAGCGACGACTTCCGCGAGCGCACCAATGGCCCGACTGCGTGCACCCGGCGGAGTCGCTGGCATCCACAGTTCCTCGTCGAGCCGGACTGGTTCGATACTCTCCTCGGCGATTACTTCGCTAATCTCCCGATGGGCGCCATCGCCGAGCAGACAGCGGTGCGTCTTGGTGAGGATCGCAGAACGTCCGTCAACGAGCCCCTCGACCAGGTACATCTCCCACAGGGGCCGGTTCCGGTCCAGCGGGCGGGACATCACGCGCGCAATGAAATCCGCCAGCGCCGCATCGTCACCGGGCTGCGGTAGGGCAGCGCGGCGGACATGGAAGGTGATATCGAAGTCGGGATCGTCGACCCAGAGTGGTCGAGCCAATCCGAATGTCACCTCGGCCACCCGCTGACGGTAGCGCGGCACCAGCGTCAGCCGGTTTTCCACCAGTGCAACCAGCGACGCATAGTCCACCGTGCAGCCGGGGTCGGCCGCGGCGGGATCGAGAATCACCAAGGCGCCTAGATGGGTCGTCGTACCGGACCGATCCAGGAAGTAGTACATCGCATCGTCGGGCGACAGTCGATTCACCATGGTGTCTCGATGATAGTGCCCAACTCCGACATCGGCGGGTTCCGGCCACGGTTCGTGACAATCCGCCGCCGGAGTCACAGGATGGTGAATTCAGTGAGCACCCATCGGTCGGCCACCCGTCGCGGCAGTGCCCCCGGCGCCGAGACGCGGACTCGACGCCGCTCCAGCCGCCCGGCCAGCGCGCGCACCCGGTTGCCGCACTCCAGGGTGCCGAAGACTTCGGCCGCCGCAACGCTCCGGAACTGCACGTGCACCCGGTGCAGCCGGGCACACCCGTCCGGCCCGTTCGACTGGTGACCGTTCGATTGCTGGCCAAATGCCCCGTGCTGCAGCAGCACAGTGATCTGCCCGAACACCGCTTCGGTTACCGCCCCGGATAGTTGAATCCGCGGCCGCCGCCCGTCCAGGACTTCCAGTGTCCGTCCCAGCACTGCTACGGCGATCGTCCGCACACTACGGGCGAGCGCGGGGTCCGGCGGCACCCACGGTCGCTCCGGACCTGGGTCATCGGGCGCCTCCGTGCTCTCGCGCCAGCTGGCCCGCAGCACTTCCAGATCAAGGTTGAGCAGTGTCCCCGTCATGTAAATCAGACGCACCGCAGGCCCGTCCGGTTCCGCGACACGCCGATCGCCCACAAGAAAGGTTCAGATCGGCAGGCGCCTACTTGCGGCGGCGGTTACGTCGCTCCGCCTCGCGACGCTCTTTGCGACTCCCCGTCACCGGCTCCGGGCTCAGCACCTCCGACGGGGTGCCGGAGAACAGTTCCTCGACAGCCGAATGCACTTCGGTCTCGCCGTCCTCGTCCGGGCCGCTATAGGTGACGCGTGGATCGTCGTCGGCGACCCGCTGGCCGCCCAGACCGGCACCGGAGAGCATGTCCGAGACGGTGGTGCCCAACGCGGGCGCGGCCGGCTGGGCCTGCACCTGCGCGTTGAACAGCAATTGAACAGTCTCTTCCTTCATTCCCTCGAGCATGCCCATGAACATGTCGAAGCCCTCGCGCTGGTATTCGACCACCGGATCACGCTGCGCCATCGAGCGCAGATGAATACCTTCGCGCAGGTAGTCCATCTCGTACAGGTGATCGCGCCACTTGCGGTCGAGCACCATCAGCAGGATCGAGCGCTCCAACTGGCGCATGGCATCGTCGCCGCCGATGGCGGCCAGCTCGGCCTCGCGACGGTCGTAGGCGGCGAGGGCGTCGTCGACGACCAGGGTGCGCAGCTCTTCGCGGCGCAAATCCTCACGCTCGCCGTATTCGTTCTCGGCGAAGACAGCCTTGGCGTCGAGGGCGATCGGGAACAGATTGCCCAACGCCCGCCACAGCTCCTCAACATCCCAGTCCTCGGCATAGCCGTCGACCGTCGCGCCGTCGACGTACGCGCCGACGACGTCGGCCACCATCTGGCGGATCTGCTCGCGGTGGTTCTCCCCCTCGAGGATCTCGCGGCGCTCGGCGTAGATCACCTTGCGCTGCTCGTTCATCACCTCGTCGTATTTGAGGACGTTCTTGCGGATCTCGAAGTTCTGCTCCTCGACTTGCGTCTGCGCACTGCGGATGGCGCGGGTGACCATCTTCGCCTCGATCGGCACATCCTCGGGCAGGTTCAGGCGCGTCATGATGGCGTCCAGCGCACCCGCATTGAAACGGCGCATCAGTTCGTCACCGAGCGACAGATAGAAGCGCGATGCACCCGGGTCGCCCTGGCGGCCGGAACGACCTCGCAACTGGTTGTCGATGCGGCGCGACTCGTGCCGCTCGGTGCCGAGCACGTACAGACCGCCAGCGGCGATGACGTCCTCCGCCTCGGTCTCGGCATCCGCGCGGGCCACGGCGATGGCCTCGTCCCACGCGGCCTCATACTCGTCCGGAGTGGTCACCGGATCCAGGCCAGCCTTGCGCAGGCGCGTATCGGCGATGATTTCCGGGTTACCGCCAAGCACGACGTCGGTGCCGCGGCCGGCCATGTTGGTGGCCACGGTGACTGCGCTGAGGCGACCGGCCTCGGCGATGATTTGCGCTTCCTGCTCGTGGAACTTCGCATTCAGCACGTTGTGCTTGATCTTGCGGTCGGCCAGCAGCCGCGACAGGTACTCCGAGCGCTCCACGCTGGTGGTACCGATCAGTACCGGCTGACCGTTCTCGTGGCTTTCGGCGATATCGTCGACGACGGCGTTGAACTTAGCCTCTTCAGTCTTATAGATCAGGTCGCCCTGATCGTCGCGGACCATCGGCTTGTTGGTCGGGATCGGCACCACCCCGAGCTTGTAGATCTGCTGGAATTCGGCAGCCTCGGTCTCAGCCGTACCGGTCATTCCGGACAGTTTCTCGTAGAGGCGGAAGTAGTTCTGCAGCGTGATCTGGGCGAGCGTCTGATTCTCGGCCTTGATCTCCACATGCTCCTTGGCCTCTATGGCCTGGTGCAATCCCTCGTTGTAGCGACGACCGTCGAGCACGCGACCGGTGAACTCGTCGACGATCAACACCTCGCCGTTGCGGACGATGTAGTCCTTGTCTTTGTGGAACAGCTCCTTCACCTTGATGGCGTTGTTCAGGTAGCTGACCAGCTGCGAGTTCGCCGGTTCGTACAGGTTCTCGATGCCGAGACGGTCTTCGACAAAGGTGACACCGACCTCGTGCACACCAATCGTCTTCTTTTTGATGTCCACCTCGTAGTGGGTGTCCTTCTCCAGCAGCGGTGCGATCCGCGCGAACTCGCCGTACCACTTGCTCGACGAGTCGGTCGGGCCGGAGATGATCAGCGGTGTGCGCGCCTCGTCGACCAGGATCGAGTCGACCTCGTCGACGACAGCAAAGCTGTGGCCGCGTTGCACCAGGTCTTCGAGGCTGTGCGCCATATTGTCGCGCAGGTAGTCGAAGCCGAACTCGTTATTGGTGCCGTAGGTGATATCGGCGCCGTATGCGATGCGGCGCTGATCCGGCGTCATGCCGGTGAGGATGACGGCGGTCTGCAGACCGAGGAAGCGGTGCACGCGACCCATCTGTTCCGCATCTCGCTTGGCGAGGTAATCGTTCACGGTGACGACGTGCACGCCGTTGCCGGACAGCGCGTTGAGGTAGGCCGGGAGCACACAGGTCAGGGTCTTGCCCTCGCCGGTCTTCATCTCGGCGATGTTGCCGAAGTGCAAGGCCGCGCCGCCCATGATCTGGACGTGGAAGTGCTTCTGGTCCAGTACTCGCCAGGCTGCTTCACGGGCCACGGCGAACGCCTCGACCAGCAGGTGGTCCAAGGCCTCGTCGCCCGCCAGTCGCTCTTTGAAGTCGTCGGTCTTGGCCCGCAACTCGTCGTCGCTCAGGGCTTCCATCTCGTCGGAGAGGGCTTCGACCTGACTGGCGATGCCGTCGAGCCTTTTGACTAGTCGGCCTTCACCCAGGCGAAGCAGCTTGTTCAGCACGGTCCCACAGTCCCCATCGATCGAGAAAACAAAGAATCCGGTCTGCACTGTTACACG
>NZ_JBAQWU010000046.1:0-5213 GCF_049299075.1 Gordonia sp. (in: high G+C Gram-positive bacteria) | reverse complement strand
CGACGAGGGGCACCGCCGGTATGGCGGTGCCCCTCGTCGTTGGTGGCGTTGTGCGACCAGATCAGGCCTGGTCAGCCTCGGTGAAGTTCCGCGAGATCGACGGGTCGACGCCGATACCCGGTCCGGTGGTCGTGGAGACCGTGACCTTCTTCAGGTAGCGGCCCTTGGCGGCCGACGGCTTCGCACGCATGATCTCGTCGTACGCCGCACCGTAGTTCTGGGCCAGCTGCTCCGGCGAGAACGACGCCTTGCCGATAACAAAGTGCAGGTTCGCAGCCTTGTCGACGCGGAAGTTGATCTTGCCGCCCTTGATGTCGTTGATGGCCTTGGTGACATCCGGGGTGACGGTGCCGGTCTTCGGGTTCGGCATCAGACCACGCGGGCCGAGGACACGCGCGATACGACCGACCTTGGCCATCTGATCCGGGGTCGCGATGGCGGCGTCGAAATCGAGCCACCCGCCCTGGATCTTCTCGATCAGGTCTTCGGCGCCCACGGCGTCGGCGCCGGCAGCCTCGGCCTCAGCGGCCTTGTCGCCGACGGCGAACACGATCACGCGGGCAGTCTTGCCGGTGCCGTTCGGCAGGCTGACGGTGCCGCGCACCATCTGATCCGCCTTGCGGGGGTCGACGCCAAGCCGGACAGCGACCTCCACGGTCGAGTCGGTGTTCTTCGACGACGTCTCCTTCGCGAGAGTGACAGCCTCCAGCGGGCTGTACAGCGCATCGCGATCGATCTTCTCAGCGGCGGCCCGGTAGGCCTTGCTCTTCTTACTCATCTGCTCTGTTCCTTCTTCTCGATCTCAGACGATCGGGAGTGAGTGGTTAGTGGGCCGAGCACGGCCCTCCCACGGGGTTCTTGGTACGACTCGAGTCAGCCTTCGACTCGGGTCAGCCTTCGACCGTGATGCCCATCGACCGAGCGGTACCGGCGATGATCTTCGCGGCAGCCTCGATGTCGTTGGCGTTCAGGCCCTCTTCTTTGGTCTTGGCGATCTCCCGGACCTGGTCCATGGTGACCTTGCCGACCTTGTTGGTGTGCGGCTCGCCCGAACCCTTCTGGATGCCAGCAGCCTTCAGCAGCAGCTTGGCAGCCGGCGGGGTCTTCAGTTTGAAGTCGAACGAGCGATCTTCGTATACGGAGATCTCGACCGGGATAACGTTGCCACGCTGGCCCTCGGTCGCGGCGTTGTACGCCTTGCAGAACTCCATGATGTTCACGCCGTGCTGACCAAGCGCCGGACCCACGGGCGGCGCAGGATTGGCCTGGCCGGCCTGAATCTGGAGCTTGATGATCCCGGCGAGCTTCTTCTTCTTGGGAGGCATCTCTCTTGTCCTTTTTCTTTCAAAATCCGCGCACGCTGGATACGCGGAAGTCTCGTTGTCTCCCGGCGCGGAGCCGGGAGGGCGGGAGAAGCTAGAGCTTCTCCACCTGGTTGAATCCGAGCTCGACCGGAGTCTCGCGACCGAAGATCGACACCAGCACCTTGACCTTGCGCTGTTCGGTGTTGACCTCGCTGATCGACGCCGGCAGGGTCGCGAACGGGCCGTCCATGACGGTCACCGATTCACCGACCTCGAAGTCGACCTCGACCAGGTTCGTCACGGCCGCAGCAGCGGCTTCGACGCTCTCGCCAGCAGCGGCGGCCTTAGCGGCCGCAGCAGCCTTGCGAACCTCGCCGCGCGGGATCAAGAACTGAAGCACTTCCTTGATCGACAGCGCGGTCGGGGTGGTGTTGTTCATGCTCAGGAAGCCGGTGACGCCCGGGGTGTGGCGCACTGCGCCCCACGCCTCGTCGTTCAGCTCCATGCGCACCAGGATGTAGCCGGGCAGCACCTTGCGGTTGACCTTCTTCGGCTGACCATTCTTGATCTCGGTGACTTCTTCGGCCGGCACAACGACCTCGAAAATGTAGTCGCCCACATCCAGGTTCTGCACGCGGGTCTCGAGGTTGGCTTTCACCTTGTTCTCGTACCCGGCGTACGAGTGGATCACGTACCAATCGCCCGGCTGCCGGCGCAGTTCGCGCTTCTTAGCCTCGATCGGATCCTCTTCGTCGGCTTCAGTGGCTTCACCCGCGGCGGCCTCGCCTTCAGCGGCCGTATCGGCTTCGACGGTCTCGTCAACGATCGCGACGTCGTCGGCAGGAGCGTCGACGTCGACCGTCACCGACTCGACCTCAACCTCACCGGTCTCCGGCGATTCGATCTCGTTCTCCGGGGTGCTCATGGGCGCCCACGCTCCTTCATTGACACGTTCAATTCCTTTTGTCCCGCCGCGGACCTCGCCCGCGCCGATCTGTTAGCCGAAGACCAACAGCGTCAGCTTGGCGAAGCCGACGTCCAGCCCGAAGATCACCGCGGTGACCAGGGCCACAAAGACCAGCACACCAATGCTGTAAACGACCATCTCGTGGCGCGTCGGCCAGATGACCTTCTTCAGCTCGGCGACGACCTGAGTCAGGAACGTCCAGACCCGCACGAACGGGTTGCGACTGTCCATGCCGGCGCCCTCTTCGGCAGCGACGTCCACGACGCCAGCCTTACCGGTGGGCGTCGAATCGCCGGACGCGGTGCGCCGCTCCCGAGCGCGTCGCTTGCCCGAGGGCTTCATCTCGTCGGCTTCGATGACGTCGACGTCAATGCCGGTGTCGTCGCCGACGGTCAGCTCCGCGTCATCTTTCGGAGCCTTGCGATCGCGCTTAGCCATTCACCGATCCCTTCGTCTACGTCCCTCCCCTTGCGGAGAGGAGCCCCGAGGTGTGCACTCCCCCGGAACATCGGGTGCAGGGGCGACAGGACTTGAACCTGCAACCTGCGGTTTTGGAGACCGCTGCTCTACCAGTTGAGCTACGCCCCTCTGCGCTGGCCTGACGACCGGCACTGTAGAGAGCCTAACAACACCAACGCGCCACCCTCTGGGCGGCGCGCAAGTCTAGGTAAACCCTCGACTTAGTCAGTGTAGAGCACCGGGCCCACCGACCCAAACCCGCTGCCCGGCGCCGCGAGGCTTCGACAAGCTCAGCCAGCAACACGTCGACCCACCCCCTGAGCCATCCCCGCTCCCTGAGCTGGCCCCGCTCCCTGAGCTGGCCCCGCTCCCTGAGCCTGTCGAAGGGTCAGCCCGACCTCGCCCGGAGGCTTCGACAGGCTCAGCCAGCGACTCGTGGTTGCCCCCAGCGACTCGTGGTTGCCCCCAGCGACTCGCGGTTGCCCCCAGCGACTCGCGGTTGCCCCCAGCGACTCGTGGTTGCCCCCAGCGGGCGACACGGCGCTCCCTGAGCTTGTCGAAGGGTCAGTTGAACTGCACGACCACCGTGGCGCGGCCGAAGATCTTCCGGTCGCCCTGTTTGGCGGTCAGCGCGATGGTGCCGCGGCGGGTTTCCGGGTCCAGTGACTTGACTTTGCCGGTGAAGTCGATGGCGGCACTGTGGTCGGCGGGCACGTAGACCGGACTGGTGAAGCGCACGCTGTACTCGCCGAAGGCGGCCGGATCGCCGATGAACTCGGACACGTAGGTGGCGCCCAGGCCCATCGTCTGCATGCCGTGCGCGACCACATCGTCGAGGCCCTCGGCCGCCGAGATCACGTGATCGGAGAAGTGGATCGGATTGGGATCGCCAGCCACGCCCGCGTAGTTGGTCAGGTTGCCGCGGGTCACCAGGAACTGCTTGGGCGGCAGCTCCTGGCCCACCTCGAGGGCGTCGAAGTCGATGGCCCCGTAAGCGCCGGACCGGGCAATCGGATCGGGGCGGCCACTCGGATCGTTCTCTTTGACCACGGTGATCCCCGGATCACCGACGGAGTCAACCTTCATCATCACGTGCTCCATGGAGTCTTCGAGTTCCTGCGGCACCTTGAGGCCCGGGCGCGCGACGATCGAGGTCCACGTCGTCATGATCGGCTCGTCGTGCTGATTCCAGATGACATTCTTGGTGACCATCATGTCGATCACCTCCGGGCTGGTGATGTGCCGGAACGATTCCAGCGATACATCACAGATCAGCTGATCGCCCTGCTTCATCGGCTGGTGGTACACGAGTCGCTGGTCGGTCTGCATGATCTGCCACAGGTCATAACCGGTGACGACTTCTTCGAACAGTTTGCGCTGGGCGATCATGCCCATCACCGAGACGAACGTCGGATGCGCCACGAGCGTGTCGTGACCGAACTCCTTGGCGCCGGCTTCACTCCAGTGCGTGGGGTGCGCGTCCTGGACGGCCTGCGCGTGCTTGCGGATCTCCTCGCGGCCGATCTCGTAGTAGTCGTCGACGGTGTAGTGGTAGCCAACGACTGACGCGGTGTGTGCGGCGATCTCGTCGGGCGTGCGGTCGTCGGAACCGCCGGCGCCGAACGTCGACTTCATCGCAGTGTCATCCAGTCGTGGCATTTTCTGTTCCCTTCGGGCTGCACCTCACCGGCGGCCGTGGGGCAGCGCGGAGCGGAGACTCCGCGATCGGTGCATCGTCGTCGTGACGTTGGTGCAAACGTTTAAGATTCTGCGCCAGCGTCGACGCAGGCGACAAATTCTGCGCGTCGTGTCACACCGCCGGGGCGGGGCGCAGACAACTCAAGCGGGCCCCTCACGTCAGTGAGATGGCCCGCTCAATTGCCGCTCCAGCCGCACCACAACGGGCGCGGCAATCGCGAAGAACGCTTAGCGCGATTCCTTGTGAAGCTCGTGAGTGCCGCAGTTCCGGCAGAACTTCTTCACCTCGAGACGATCGGGATCGTTGCGGCGGTTCTTCTTGGTGATGTAGTTGCGGTGCTTGCACACCTCGCAGGCCAAGGTGATCTTCGGCCGCACGTCAGTTGAGGAAGCCATTGTCCTTAGCCTTCTTTCGCGGATTACATAGGAACGGTATTGCCTTGTAGCGGTGGGGGGACTCGATCCCCCGACCTCACGATTATGAGTCGTGCGCTCTAACCAGCTGAGCTACACCGCCATGTCGGCACCGGTGTCACCACCGAAACCAAGCGAGCCCCCTGACGGAATCGAACCGTCGACCTTTTCCTTACCATGGAAACGCTCTACCGACTGAGCTAAGGGGGCGTCTCTCTCCCGACCGAAACCGGCTGGACGAGAAGCCTTCACGAGATTACACAGGCGCCCCCCGGTTGACCAAAACCGCTGGTCAACACGCTTGACGCTCGTTCCTCACGTGGTGGCAGATGTAGGATTCGAACCTACGTAGCTTGCGCGACGGATTTACA
>NZ_JBAQWU010000045.1:0-8601 GCF_049299075.1 Gordonia sp. (in: high G+C Gram-positive bacteria) | reverse complement strand
CAGTGAAGCCGTCGCGGTCGACCTCGAGTCCGGCCTCGGCGGCCATCTCCAAGGTCAGGTCGATCGGGAAACCATATGTGTCGTGCAGCGCGAACGCGGCGTCACCACTGATCTGGACGCGGCCAGCGTTCTTGGTCGACGCGGCAGCCTCACCGAACAGCTTGGAACCGGCCACCAGGGTCTTAGCGAAGGCAGTCTCCTCGGCGACCGCGACCGTCCGAATGTGCTCGCGTTTCTCAGCGAGTTCCGGATACGACGGACTCATCAAGTCGATCACCGCGTCGACGACGGCCGCCATCGACGGGTCGGCGCTGCCCAGCAGACGCATTGAGCGCACCACGCGGCGCAGCAGCCGGCGCAGCACGTAGCCGCGGCCGTCGTTCCCGGGGATCACGCCGTCGCCGATCAGCATCACCGACGTGCGGGCGTGATCGGCGATGACGCGGAACCGCACATCGTCGGCCGCATCGCCGGTGCGGTACCCGCGACCGCTCAACCGCGCGGCCAAATCAATGATCGGCTTGCACAGGTCGGTCTCGTACACGTTGTCGACGCCCTGCAGAAGGCAGGCGACGCGCTCGATACCCAGACCGGTGTCGATGTTCTTCTTCGGCAACGGACCGAGGATCGCATAATCGTCCTTGCCGTTACCCTCGCCCCGAATGTTCTGCATGAACACGAGATTCCAGATCTCGATGTACCGGTCCTCGTCGGCCTCCGGACCGCCCTCGACGCCGTACTCGGGGCCGCGATCGTAGAAGATCTCCGAGCACGGACCGCACGGACCGGGCACGCCCATCGACCAGTAGTTGTCGGCCAGACCGCGGCGCTGAATGCGTTCGGCGGGCACGCCGATCTCGTCACGCCAGATGGTTTCGGCCTCGTCGTCGTCGAGGTAGACGGTCGGCCACAGCTTCTGCGGGTCGATGCCGTAGCCGCCCGCCTCGACCGGATTGGTCAGCAGCGTCCACGCGAAGCTGATGGCTTCACGCTTGAAGTAGTCGCCGAAGCTGAAGTTGCCCG
Source organism: Gordonia sp. (in: high G+C Gram-positive bacteria) (assembly GCF_049299075.1). Taxonomy (GTDB): domain Bacteria; phylum Actinomycetota; class Actinomycetes; order Mycobacteriales; family Mycobacteriaceae; genus Gordonia. The sequence goes on along the minus strand of NZ_JBAQWU010000045.1, from coordinate 7,578 downwards.
CCATCTGAAAGAATGTGTTGTGGCGGGTGGTGATGCCAACCTCGTCGATGTCCAGGGTGCGCACACACTTCTGCACACTGGTCGCGCGCGCAAACGGCGGTGTTTGGTCGCCCAGGAAGTACGGCTTGAAAGGCACCATTCCGGCGTTCACGAACAGCAGATTCGGATCGTCCAGAACAAGCGAAGCGCTGGGCACCTCGGTGTGTCCGGCCCGGATGAAGTGATCCAGGAATCGTTTCCGGATTTCATGCGTCTGCACTGGCCTGCGTGTCCTTACTTGAAGAGCGACAAGAGTCAGCCCCCCAGTCTACCGGCGCGAAGACCCGCGCTTGCCGCCACGTCCCACTGTGTTCATTTGGCCCGCTCGCTGCGCTCCCGGCGCGTTCATTTGGTCCGCTCGCTGCGCTCCCGGCGCCAGCCGCGCACAATCTCGCGCAACTTGCTCACGCGTGGGCGCAACTCGCGCTCGAATCCGTGTTCAGTGGGCTCGTAGTAGTCCCGGCCGACCAGCGGATCAGGCGCGTACTGCTGGGCCAGCACGCCCGCGGGGTCGTCGTGGGGATATTGATAGCCCACCGCGTTGCCCAGATCTTGGGCGCCCCGGTAGTGGCCATCCCGCAAATGCGATGGCACGGTGCCGATACGTCCGGCGCTGACATCAGCGAGCGCCGCCCCGAGCCCAGCGATCACCGAGGGCGACTTCGGTGCGGTCGCCAGGTGGATGGTCGCCTGCGCCAGCGCGAGTCGCGCCTCGGGCATGCCGACCAGCTGCACCACCTGCGCAGCTGCCACCGCGGTCGTCAGCGCGGTGGGGTCGGCCATCCCGACATCCTCACTGGCGTGGATCATCAACCGGCGCGCAATGAAGCGCGGATCCTCCCCCGCGCTGATCATCCGGGCCAGATAGTGCAGCGCGGCGTCCACATCGGAGCCGCGAATCGACTTGATGAAGGCGCTCGTGACGTCGTAATGCTGGTCGCCGTCGCGGTCGTAGCGGACGGCCGCCTGGTCGACAGCAGCCTCCACGTCAGCGACGCTGAGTTCGGGTACGTCGGCGGTGTCACTCCCGCGGAGCGCACCGTCGGCGGTCGCTTCCAGGGCAGTCAAGGCGCGGCGCGCGTCGCCACCGGCCACCGCCACCAGGTGCTCGAGCGCTTCGTCGGACAGGGTCACCGCGCCGCCCAGGCCGCGCCCGTCGGTCACCGCGCGGTTCACGACCGTGGCGATGTCCTGGTCGGTCAGCGAGCGCAGCTGCAGCACCAGTGACCGCGAGAGCAGCGGGGCTACCACGGCGAATGACGGGTTTTCGGTGGTGGCCGCCACCAACAGCACGATCCGGTTCTCCACCGCATCCAGCAGCGCGTCTTGCTGATTCTTGGAGAAGCGGTGCACTTCGTCGATAAACAGCACGGTCTGCTGGCCGTGCACCAGTCGACGGCGCGCCACCTCGATTACCGCACGTACTTCTTTGACCCCCGCAGACAGTGCCGACAACGCTTCGAAGCGCCCGCCGGTGGCCCGGCTGATCAGCGAGGCCATCGTCGTCTTACCGGTTCCCGGCGGCCCATACAGCAGCACCGACGACGCCCCGGAACCTTCGATCAGGCGACGCAGCGGAGCCCGCTCGCCGAGCAGATGCTGTTGCCCGACGAGCTCGTCCACACTCTCCGGGCGCATCCGGACCGCGAGTGGACGGCGATGCGTACCCGGCCCCACCCCGACCGCTGGCATGGATTCGGGGGCCGGGGCGGCCGGATCGGCGAACAGCCCGGGATCGTCGGTCATTCGAACCAGAATTGATGTAGGGCACGCGACACCTGATCGGCAGCATCCGCGAGGTCGGGGTCGTGGGCCAGCCGCGCGGCGTCGGCCAAATCCGCCCAGCGGGTGGCCAGCACACGCGCATCAGAGGTGTGCAGCGACCAGTCGTGCCCGCGCGAGCCCCCGGTGACCAGCCAGCGGGTGCTCAACCAGACCCAGAGCGTTCGAGCGATCAGAAGCCGGTGCTGCAGGTCCCGGTCTCGTCCGACTATTGGCCACAGGCCCTGCACCTCGGACCGCCAGGCGTCGACGAGATCCTTCTCCAACTCCGCCCGCAGCGGCACAGTGGACTCGCCCAGGGCATTAGGGAAGGTGACCAACGCATACCCGACATCCAGGCTCGCATCGCGGAACGAGCCGAACTCATAGTCCATGAACTGGACGCCGTCGGAGTTGATCAGGATGTTCTCCGGGCCAACGTCCGCTGGCGAGAACGCCCGCAGGTCGCCGTCGGTGAACAGTCGGCACCCGGCGGTGAGGCACTCGTGGATCGGCCCGGGCAGCGCGATACCGAGGCGGCCAGCCAGCTCGCCGGCACCGTCGCGGGCCGCTAATGCTTGCGCGAGGACCGCGTCGGGGCCACCGGCCGAATCCCGCACGGTACGGCTGAGTAGCACGGCGAAGTCGTCCTCGCCACCGACTGTCGCCGCATGCATGCGGCCCAGTGCCTGCCCCCAGGCACTCACGCCGCGGCGCACAGTGCTGGCCCCCTCGCCCAACAGATCGAGCATCGGGCGACCGTCGCCCAAATCGGTGAGTACCAGCATCCGAGCGGCCGGATCAGAGGCGATCAGTTGCGGACCGGGTCGCGAGGCATTGGGGAGCGCCGTCGCGTATTGATAGGCGGCCACCTCCCGCTCGAACGGCGCGACCGGGGCATCATCGGTCAGCATCTTGATGACGACGGTGCGGTCGGCTGCCAGTGGATTGTCCAGCAGCCTGGCCCGCACCACGACACTGCGGCCGGAGCCGCCGAGTTCTTCAGGGTCGCGCAGCGATACGGCCGAACCGGCACGCCGACTCAGCAAAGCTTCCGCGGCGGTCAGCACCTCGGTGAGTAGTTCCTCGGCGAAGACGGTCATTCCGGTCACCGCGCCTCAGGCGTCCGCCGAAGCCTTGGCGCTATGGTCTTCCGGCTTGGCCGGCGTGGCATCGATTCCCGACTCCTTGCGCTGCTGCGAGGTGATCGGTGCCGGCGCGTCGGTCAGCGGATCGACGCCGCCACCGGACTTCGGGAATGCGATGACTTCGCGGATCGACGGCTCATCGGCCAGCAGTGCGGTGATGCGGTCCCAGCCGAAGGCGATGCCGCCGTGCGGCGGGGCACCGAAAGCGAAGGCGTCGAGGAGGAAGCCGAACTTCTCTTGCGCCTCGTCGTGGTCGATGCCCATGATCGCAAAAACACGTTCCTGGATGTCGCGGCGATGGATGCGAATCGAGCCACCGCCGATCTCATTGCCGTTGCAGACGATGTCGTACGCGTAAGCCAACGCGTCGCCCGGATTGTCTTCCAGAGTGTCCAACGATTCGGGTTTCGGCGAGGTGAAGGCGTGGTGGACCGCGGTCCAGGCGCCAGCGCCCACCGCGACGTCACCCGAAGCAGTCGCCTCACCAGTCGGCTCGAACAGCGGGGCGTCGACGATCCAGGTGAACGCCCAATCGCCGTCGTTGATGAGGCCGAGCTTCGCCGCGATCTCGCCGCGAGCGGCACCGAGCAGGGCGCGCGAGGACTTGATCGCACCGGCCGCGAAGAACACGCAGTCACCCGGCCGCGCGCCCACATGGGCGGCCAGACCGGCGCGCTCGGCGTCGGACAGGTTCTTGGCGACCGGACCGCCGAGCGTCCCATCCTCCTGAACCAGGACGTAGGCCAGGCCCTTGGCACCGCGCTGCTTCGCCCACTCCTGCCAGGCATCCAGCTGTCGGCGCGGCTGCGACGCACCACCGGGCATCACCACCGCACCCACATACGGAGCCTGGAAAACGCGGAACGGGGTGTCGGTGAAGTATTCGGCACATTCCACCAGTTCGAGACCGAAACGCAGGTCCGGCTTGTCGCTGCCGTAGCGGCGCATGGCGTCGGCGTAGGTCATCCGCGGGATCGGCGTGGCGATCTCGTGACCGATCAGCCGCCACAGGGCGACCAGGATCTGCTCGGCCAACGCGATCACGTCGTCCTCGTCGACAAAGCTCATCTCCACGTCGAGCTGGGTGAACTCCGGCTGACGATCGGCCCGGAAATCCTCATCGCGGTAGCAGCGGGCGATCTGGTAGTACCGCTCCATTCCGGCCACCATGAGCAACTGCTTGAACAGCTGAGGGCTCTGCGGCAGCGCATAAAACGAGCCGGGCTGCAGGCGGGCGGGCACCAGGAAGTCGCGAGCCCCCTCGGGGGTCGAGCGGGTGAGGGTAGGCGTCTCGATCTCCAGGAAGTCGTTGGCCGCGAGCACGGTGCGGGCGGCGGCGTTGGCTTCCGAGCGCAGCCGCATGGCGGCGGCCGGGCCCTCGCGGCGCAGATCCAGGTAGCGGTAGCGCAGGCGAGCTTCCTCGCCCGGGTGCTCGTCGAGCTGGAACGGCAGCGGTGCGGACTCGTTCAGGACGGTCAGCTCGCGCGCGTTGATCTCGATGCCGCCAGAGGCCAGCGCGGCATTGGCGCTGCCGTCCGGGCGGACCTCGACGTCGCCAGTCACCTGGACGCAGTACTCCGAGCGCAGTTTGTGTGCCGCTTCGGCTACGTCGTCGTCGCGGAAGACGATCTGCACCAGCCCCGTGCGGTCGCGCAGATCGATAAACACCACGCCTCCGTGGTCGCGTCGGCGGGCGACCCATCCAACGACGGTGACGGTCTGATTGGCGTTCTCCGGACGGAGATCACCGGCGAGGTGGGTGCGAAGCACTGAGTTCCTTTCAGCGGTGCCAGACGGCAGGCATAGTTGTTTGTCATTCTAGTGGGCGCGCCTCGTCGAGGGCACGTCGCATCCGGCATCGCTGTGCTGACATGCGGCGGTTCGGGACACACCGCCGTTCGGTGTTGGATGGATCTGCGGTTTGCTGGCGGTGCACCGTGCCACAATCGCGGTGTGACGTTTCAAGGTAGTGGCGGTATCGACGGCGGCGGTGTCGGTGCAGGCGGCGGCGGGGGTGGCGGTGGCCGGATCGCGATGGGCGGCGGCCTCGGCCTGGTCGTCACCCTGATCGCGCTGTTCTTCGGCCTCGATCTGACCGGTGGCAGCGGCAGTTCTAGCCTCACCCAGGACCAAGGTGCAAGTCAGTCGCAGTTGGAGCAGCACATCCGCGCCTGCACCTACGAGCAGGCCAACGCTGGCGACTCGGTGTGCATCATCGCCGCAACCGCCGACAGCCTCAATGCCATCTGGCCCCAGTTGCTTAACGGCTACACCAAGCCGCAGACCCGGATTTTCTCCGGCAGTATCGACACCGCATGTGGTCACGCCACGTCGGCGATGGGCCCGTTCTACTGCCCCGCTGATCAGACCGCGTACTTCGACCCGACGTTCTTCGCCGAGCTCAAGCGGATGGGCGGCTCGGACGGCAACCTCGCGCAGATGTACGTCGTGGCACACGAGTTTGGCCACCACGTCGAGAACCTCATGGGTGTGCTGGCCAAGGGGCAGCGCATGGGTAATGACGGATCGGTCCGGATCGAGTTGCAGGCGGACTGCCTAGCTGGCGTGTGGGCCCACCACGCGCAAGAGGGTACCGGCACCGGCTACCTGAAGCCGATCACCGACGAGCAGATCGCCACCGTGATCCAAACCGCCCGCGCCATCGGCGACGACACCATTCAGGGTGCGCGCTCCAACCCTGAGGGCTGGACGCACGGTTCGGCCGATCAGCGCGTGCGCTGGTTTCAGGTGGGCTACGACAGCGGTGAGCTGCGTCGGTGCGACACCTTCGCCACCAACCAGCTCTGATCCAATCTATCCCTGCCGGAACGGCTGGAAACACTCCTCGACGGTGCTGCGCAACTGCTGCCAGTCACCGATGTAATCGGGAGTCGTGCGCGCCCGCAACCACCGGTGTCGCATACCGTCGACCAGCACCATCAGGATGGTCACGACGGCCTCGGGTTCGCGGTAGTGCCGCGCCGCCAATGCCACGGTTGCCGCGTTCGGCGCTGCTGGCGGCCGGGTGTAGTAGGCGTGCGCCGGATGACTCACATCGGCCACTGCGTCGGCTTCGAGGGCGTCGAAGTTGCGGGCTTCTGCGGCATGGGCGGCGATGTGCCCGACGAGGGCATCGCCAAGATCGAGGATGCTGGCCGAGGCGCCGATATCGGCAAGGAGTGCAGCAGCGGCCCGAAACTCTTCCGCGTCTCGTTCGGCAATCACTTCTTCCAGAAGCGGCTGCAAACCCGCAAAGTGATGAAGTAGGCCGGGCGCCGTCAGATCGCAGTAGCGCGCCACCGATCGCAGGCTCAACCCGGCCGGACCATTCTCAGCGATCAGCGCTCGGGTCTTAGCGAGGATCTCGGCACGACGCTGGTCCGGTGCAAGTCGCCGTGCCATCGCTGCTCCGTTCGCTGCTATCGGGGATATCAGGTGCCGTCGGGAAAGACGGTCAGTTCGAATTCTCGTCCACGACTCTTGATACCACTCCCGCACTACCTAACAGGTGTTATATATAGCGGGAGTGATGCGAACCTCCGGGAGGAATAGCGTGCATAGCGGAAATCAGGTCGGGCAGTCCAGTCCGGCGATTCCGGGCTTCTTCCCGGACCCGAGTGTCTGCCTGCACGGCGACCGCCTGCTCCTCGTCAATTCAAGTTTCGAATACTTCCCGGGAATTCCGTTGCACGAGAGCCCCGACGGGCGGGGGTGGGCCTTAATCGGCAACGTGCTGAATCGGCGCGAGCAGGTGGATCTGCGCGCGGCACCGTCTAACGGCGGCATCTACGCGGCAACGATCCGGGAGCGGGCTGGTCAGCTCTTTGTCATCACCACCGATATCGACTCTGTTCGAGCCGGCCAGCTGCTCTTCACCGCAGTCGATCCCGCCGGCCCCTGGAGTACCCCGATGCGGGTCGCGGGCGCGGTGGGTATCGATCCTGACCTGTTCTGGGATGCCGACGGCACCTGCCGAGTCAGTTGGAAGCGCATTTTCGACGATCAGCCGCCGGCGATCGTGTCGGCCCCGATCGATCCGGCCACTGGTCAGCTTCTGGGTCCAGCGCAACTGCTGTGGCAGGGCGTCCCTGGACTCGCCTCCGCCGAAGGCCCACACCTGTATCGACGTGCCGATTACTACTACTGCCTGCTCGCCCAAGGCGGTACCGAACGCGGACACTGCGTGGTGGTCGCTCGCGCACGAAGCCTCGACGGCCCGTGGGAATCGTGCCCCGACAATCCGATCCTGACGCACCGCAGCACCGACCTGCCCGTCCAGAACGTCGGTCACGCCGACCTCTTCGAACGCCCCGACGGCTCCTGGGGTGCGGCCTACCTGGGGGTCCGGCCACGGGGCATGGTCCCCAAGTATCACGTCAACGGTCGGGAAACTTTCCTCGCGGACGTCGAGTGGGTCGATGATTGGCCCCGCCTCACAACTGGATCGGCGGCCGACGACACACCCGCCGCATACCCGGCCACCAACTTCTTCGACGACTTTCCGGGCCGGCTGCTCCATCCCCGGTGGATCTCTCCCGGCGGCACCGGAGTCGATACAGTCTCGTGCGACAGCGATCCCGGCATAGAACTCCGACCGACCGGCGATGAGTCGTCAGCCAGGCCCGGACTG
>NZ_JBAQWU010000044.1:0-9951 GCF_049299075.1 Gordonia sp. (in: high G+C Gram-positive bacteria) | reverse complement strand
TACACACACCCCAACAAGAACACAACTCCCCAGGTCAGGGGCCATGCCGGTACTGTCGAGTTATGCAACCTCCGCTCCCGATCAGCGTCCGTACTGCAGTGATGGCCGGTGGCGTCGCCCTGGTGGTCGGCAGCGTCGCCGGCTGTGGCGACTATCTGAAGCCCAAGGACTCAGCCACCAACGCCCACATCGCGCAAACCCAGGTCGAGCATTTCGCCGAGTTCTACAACCGCGATGGCCTGGAGATCGCCGTCGAACTGAACGTCTGCCCTGACAACCAGCAGCCGTACCTGGGCAAGGAGAGCCTGGACGGTGCGCCCTGGGTCGCTGATTCGATGACGGTCACCACCCCCGTCGGAATCGACGGCGACCTGGGTCAGGGCCACCTCGCCGTGACCGTCGCCGGCCAGCCCGCGGCGACCTACAAGGTGAATCTGCGCCGCGACGAAGTCCAGGGCTGGTGCATCACCGGCCTCGTGCGGTCCTAGCCGAGCTGATCGGCGGGACGCAGCAGAACCTCGTTGATGGCGAGGTGGCGCGGCCGGGAGAGGACGAAGGAGATGATTTCGGCGACTTCTTCGGGTGTCACGGTCGCGGTGTCGTAGAGCGACTGCACCGCGTTTCGGGTGGTCTCGTCGGTGATATGGCTGGGCAGGTCGGTGTCCACCACTCCGGGCTCAATCAGCGTGACGCGGACATCGGGCAGCAGTTCCTGTCGCAGCGACTCCGACCAGCCGTTAATGCCCCACTTCGTGGCCGCGTAAACACCGTTGGCGGCGCGTGCGGTGCGTCCGGCAACCGAAGAGATGTTGACGAGATCTCCGCCGCCGTCCTTGAGCTGGTCAAGGAACACCTCGGTGGCGGTGATCGCGCCAAGCAGGTTGGCTTCGACCATGGTGCGGTAGTCCGCGTGACGTGCGGACGAGAACGGCCCGAGCAACATGACGCCGGCATTATTGAGTAGGTACGTCCGCGCCGCCGAGCTCACTGTGCACGCGCTGCGCGGCGACGAGGAGCTGGTCCCGATCGGTGACGTCGGCCGCGATCGCGATCGACCCATTGCTCAGCTCCCGGGCGATCGCCTCGATACGGTCGACGCGCCGGGCCAGTAGCGCCACCCGATAGCCGAGGAAGCTCCGGTGATGACCGCAACGCGGCCATTGTTCTTAGTGCTACTCATGGGTCGAACACTATGCATTCCGGCAGCAGCGAACGAGGCACTGGCAGTTCCCCTCAGACCGCAGACCACGCGGCTACGGTTACTGAGATGGAGAATCGCGCAGCGGCCGCTGAGTTCTTACACTCGCGCCGCGACCGGATCACCCCGGAGCAGGTCGGCCTCATTGCTGGCAGCCGGCGACGCGTGCCAGGCCTTCGACGCGAGGAGGTCGCGCTGCTCACCGGGATCAGCGTGGAGTATTACGCACGGATGGAGCGTGGTGACCTTGCCGGAGTCTCCCCGGAAGTCCTCGATGCGCTCGCCCGCGCTCTGCAGTTGAACGAGGCCGAAACCGATCATCTGGCGGACCTCGCCCGAGCAGCCGGACCGCCAGCGCCCCGTCGGCGACGCAGTCCACCGGTGAACCAGACGGTGACGCCGACGGTGTGGTGGCGACGTTGCGCACCTACGCTGGCCAGACCCCGCACGATAAGAAGCTCACCGACCTGATCGGCGAACTCGTGACCCGCAGCGACACGGTCGCGCACCGGTGGGCCCGGCACGATGTGCGCCACCATCGGGCCGGACTCAAACGTATCCATCATCCGGTGGTCGGCGATTTGGAGTTGCACTACGAGGCGATGGAGTTGCCAGCGAACCCGGACTGGTTCATGTTCGCCTTCACCGCCGAGCCCGGCTCGCCCAGTGACGAGCGCTTGCAACTGCTGAGCCGCGAGCACTGATCCACGAACTCCCAGTTCCTCCCGTCCGTCCTGCGCCGGGCCTAGCGTGGAGCCCATGAGCCACCTGATCACCCTGAACAACGGCGTCGAGATCCCCGCACTCGGATTCGGCGTCTTCCAGACCCCACCCGAGCAGACCGTCGCCTCGGTCACCGAGGCCCTGCGCGTCGGCTATCGGTTGATCGACACGGCCGCGGCATACGGCAATGAGCGCGAGGTGGGCGAGGGTATCGGCGCCTCGGGCCTGGACCGGTCGGCGGTCTTCATCGAGACGAAGCTCTGGATCAACGACTACGGCTACGACGAGGCGCTGCGCGGGTTCGACAAGTCCGCCGGGAAGCTCGGCGTCGAGACGATCGACCTACTGCTGCTGCACCAACCGCTGACCGCCGACTTCACCAAGACGATCGGCGCGTACCGGGCGCTCGAGAAACTGCTGGCCGACGGTCAGGTCCGCGCGATCGGCGTCAGCAACTTCATGCCCGAGGTGCTGGCTCGCCTGCTGACTGAGACGGACGTGGCGCCCGCAGTGAACCAGGTGGAGGTACACCCCTACTTCGCGCAGCCCAGCGTGCAGCAGGCCAATGCCGAATACGGCGTCCTCACCCAGGCTTGGTCGCCGATGGGCGGGATCACCAGCTACGCCGGCGACGCCGGCCATTCCACCTTCACCGACCCGGTGATCGGTGCCATCGCCACCGCGCACGGCAAGACCCCGGCGCAGGTCATGCTGCGCTGGCACCTGCAGGAGGGGCGCTCGGCGATCCCGAAGTCAGTCAAGCCCGAGCGGATCGCCGCGAACTTCGACGTCTTCGACTTTGCATTGACCGCCGATGAGCTAGCGCGGATCGACGCATTGGACACCGGGGTGCGCAGCGGCCCGGAACCGGACTCGATCACGATGGAGTCGTACGGCCGCGACATTCCCGAGGCCTGAGCGATGCATCGACAACCTCGCACCACGATTGCTCCGCAAGGAGTCGGCCGGGTACCGGACCCGCGTCAAGGACCTGGAGACCAAGCTCCACCGGCTCCAGGTGGAGCAGACCGGCGCGCTGGCCGACCCCGCGGACCTGGAGTTCGACGCGGCCCACCTGGAGGACCCCGAGGCCCTCCAGGCCGCTATTGAGGAGCTCCTGGCCGCCAAGCCTCACCTCAAGGCGCGCCGGTTCGCTCCCGACGCCGCCGCCCAGGGAGCCAAGGGAGCGGCCTCGGGAGGCGTGGATCTCCTCGGAATCCTCCGCCAGAACGCGTAGTTTGTCGGAATGGACCGCACGCTCACGCTCTCATCTGCCATCGAGTTCCGACCGTCAGTACCGGGAGTGACGGCTCACGTCATCCCTCCGGTACTCGTGCCTCCACGAATGCTTGCGTTCAGCGTCATCGCTCAATCAACGACCAAGAAGCGCCGCGGACTCCTCCCGTTCCACGCCAACGCCCATATGGCGGTGGACGGTGGGCCCGCGGAGCGGCTGGGATACGGAGGATCTGGAAGCACAACCACTGCCGAGATCAACTTCAACCACTACCTGCCGGATGGCATCGATCTCGGGCAACCGCACACGTTCACCATCACGTTGTTCGACGGCCCCGACAGGGAATCGGCAGACACGCAGGTCGGCACGCTCACGCTGAACTACACGCCCTAACCAATTGCCGACACCGGGCCACATCTCATATAGTGGGATGAGGCCCGGTGCCGTTTCGTAGCTCTATCGCTGAGTGGGCCAGGTGCTCCAGACGCGGAATCCATTCCACCGCTTCAATTCTGGAGAACCATCACCATGGCTGAAACCACTGCAACCAACGGCGCGCTCCTCAAGGAACAGGTAGCCAGCCTCCTGGTCCAGCCCCTGGAGGCCGCCTCGGTGGTCCTGGCCGCTGGCCCTAAGATCTTCGACTCCTCGGAGCCGCTCCGTATCCCGCGGGTGACCGCCGGTGCCTCGGTCGGCTGGGTCGGTGAGTCCGAGCTCATCCCCGAGGGGGACGTGGAGTTCGATGAGATCTCGCTCACGCCGTCCACGCTCAAGTCCATCAAGACCCTCATCCGGTTCTCGAACGAGTTGGCCCGCCAGTCCGTCGTCGGCCTGGACGCGGTCCTCCGCCAGCGTTTGGTCACCGACGTGGCCAACAAGCTGGACGACGCGCTCCTGGGTGGCACCGGCACCGGGAACACCGTCACCGGCCTGTTGAATCAGACCGGCGTCTCCACCGGCGTCCTGGACGTGGCAGAGCCGGACTCGCTCCTGGACGCGCTGGCCATCGCAGCGTCGAACGAGATCGCGCCGACCCACTGGATGATCTCCGGCGCGGACTTCTACGCCTTGAGCAAGATCAAGGACGCCGATGGCCGCTACCTCATCCAGCCGGATCTCACGGCCGAGGGCAATCGGACCCTGTTCGGCGTCCCGGTCATCGTCACCAACAAGCTGGCCGAGGGTAAGGCCGCGCTGGTGGACATGAGCAACGTGGCCGTGGTCCGGGATCTCCAGCCCTCGGTCACCGTCCTGTCCGAGCGTTACGCCGACTACGACGAGCAGGCCATCCGCGTGGTGACCCGCTACGATCTCGGGCTCCTGCACCCCGAGGCCGTCACGGTCCTCACCGCGGCCTAGTCGGCCCCCAATCGTGGCCTCGGCCGGAGGTTGTCATGTTCCTCTGGCCGAGGCCTTTCCACTAGGAACAGGAGGCCGAGATGGCCGTCACCAACACTGATCTGGTCAAGTGGCTCGGGGCCGACACCACCGACACCGCGCTCATGGCCCAGGCCACCCAGGCCGTCACGATGGCCTCGGCCATGTGCGACGCCTACACCCGCGGAGCTCACCTCAAGGCCGATGGCTCCACCCGTCCCGGCGTGGACGCGGTGATCCTCATGGCCTCGGCGCGCATGTTGGCCAACCCCGAGGGCCTCAAGTACGCCACCGGCGTGGTGAGCTTCTCCGAGGCGTTCAACGGGTTCACCCTGGCCGAGCTCACGGTCCTCAATCGGTACCGCCGGAGGGCCGCATAGTGCCCGCGCTCATGCTCCGGGACTCGGTCACCCTCAAGATCGGCGGAGGCCGAGATGAGAACGATGACCCGATCCCGACCCAGAACGTCCCCATCCGGGCCACAGTCATCCCGATCTCGGGCACCGAGCAGGCCCAGCGCGGCCGGTCCACGTCACTGACCACCTACCGGCTGGTGGTGGCAGATCCGCGCATTGAGCAAGTCTCCACGGTCATCTGGAGGACCAAGACCTACACCCTGGAGGGTCTGCCCATGCCGTACCGCGTCGGTGGCCGACACCACCACTACGAGGTCCTCATGAGCCTGGGCCAAGGGTGAGATGATGTAGTCACAACTCAATATCTCGGAGACCGTGCCGCGTCTCCAACACGCTGACAAGGCCCCGGACCAGGCGGTTCGGGGCCTTAGTCATGCCACCGTCTGGCACGTATCTGGCACAACTACCGCCATCCAACACGTTTGCGCTGGTCAAACCTGCTCCGCCGCCAGGACTCGAACCTGGCCTTAGAAGTGAGTGCTGTTTGGTTGTCTACCTGCGGCTATTGACTGCGTGACCTCAGGTGCTCCACACTCTACATGTGGACACGAACAGGCACAACGGGACACGCAAACACGTTGTTATCGCACGTGGATCGCACGAATGACACGGCAACGGAAGCGCAGGCGCAAGTTCGGCTACATGCGCGAGCTGGCGTCCGGCCGGTTCCAAGCGTCCTACCTCGACCCCGGCGGCTCAGGTGTCCGCTACAACGCACCACACACTTTCAAGGACGACATCAGCGCCGAGGGCTGGCTCGCCGCCGAGCGTCGACTGATCGACATGGGAGCGTGGACCCCGCCCGCGGATCGCTCCAACACCGAGAAGGTGAAGGTGGTGACGCTGCGCGCGTTCGCCGACCAGTGGCTACCCGAGCGTGACCTCACCCCCAAAACCCGGGCGCTCTACCGTGACCTGCTCGACTCGCGGATCTTGCCGGTGCTCGGTGACGAGTACCTGAGCGACCTCACGCCGGCGCTCATCAGAACGTGGTGGGCTGGGCTCGGGCCGAAGACGCCGACCCGCTCGGCTCACGCCTACCAACTGCTCCGCACCATCCTGAACACCGCCGCCGACGACGACCTGATCGATGAGAACCCGTGCAAGATCAAGGGCGCCGGGCAGACGCCGAAGCGCCGCCAGCTCGACATCCTCACCCCGGCCGAGCTCGATGCCGTCACCGCGAAGATGCCCGAGGCGTACCGGGCCGCGGTGCCTGTCGCCGCGTGGGCTGGTCTGCGGTTCGGTGAGCTGATCGAGTTGCGCCGCAAGGACGTGGTGCGGACCGACGCCGGCACCGTACTCAAGATCCGGCGCGCTGCGGTCCGCGTCGACAGCGAGATGGTGGTCGGGCCGCCAAAGTCCGATGCCGGTGTCCGTGACGTGTACCTGCCGCCGCACGTTGCCGAGTTGCTGGCCGTGCACATCAAGGCGCATACCGGCCGCGGTCCAGAATCGCTCGTGTTCCGCACGACGCGCGGGAAGCGGCTGTCACAGTCCTCCTTCACGAAGTCCTTCAAGGCCGCGTTGCCGAAGGGCAAGGAGACGATGCGCGTTCACGATTTGCGCCACACAGGAGCTGTGCTCGCCGCCCAGGCCGGGGCGACCGTGAAGGAGCTGATGGGCAGGCTCGGGCACACGACCCCGGAAATGTCGATGCGGTATCAGCATGTCGCGGCCGGACGGGACGCAGAGATAGCCGCGCGCATGTCGTTGTTGGCCGAGCCCGACCAGTAACTACCGAGCACGACACGCCGAACAGGTGTGATCCTCGTCACCTGCTTAGGTGGACATCGGCCACTACTGAACCCTTCTGACCTGGCACTACAGGAAATCTCGCCACGCTGAGACGCTCCCGACCGAGCGTTCGTGCTGTCCCTGACCGGGGGAACCATGCGCCCAGCTGTCCCACGAGGGGCAGCTACGGGCAAGCGAAAGGGCTCAGAGATGAGTGCCAGGTCAACGGCAGCCACGCGGCTGCTGAACATCAACCAGGTCGCCGAAATCACCGGATTCTCTGCCAAGACGATCCGCCGTCGAATCGCAGACGGAACGCTCCGCGCGCAGCGAATCGGCCCCCGCGCAATCCGCATCACCGAATCTGACCTCGAAGCGTGGATCGGCGGTGCCGCGTGAGTCCAGAAAAGGAAACCGGCCCCGGGGGGAACGGGGCCGGTCAACAGATCTCAGCAGATCGAGCTCAGACTAACACCACCGTCGCGCTGCTGTCGGCGATCATCGACGCCGCCGCCTGCCGCCAGGTCACCACCGTGCTGCGGTTCTGCCGCCCCGAGGACGTCCGCCTGCTGGACGCCCCTACCGCGACCGCCCTCGACGTGGCGCTCGAGCTCGCCAACGCTGGCCGCGTCCCCAGCGCCGTCACCCTGAACGCCGAGCTGCTGCGCCGAGGCTGCTACGACGGCCACGCCGGGGAACTCGTCAAGGCCCGAATGCTCGCCGCGTCGAACCCGCGCGAGTACGCCGAACGACTGACCGAGCTCGCCGCCGCCGTCCTGGCCGAGGTGTACCGGGCACGGATCGCCGCGGCCGGCCACGCGCTCACCACTGGTGCAGCGACCGCACCCGAGCTCGACCTCTGGACGCTCCTCGAAGGTGAGGGCCGAGCGGTCCGCGCGGTCCGCGACTCACTCGCCACGCTCCGCAAGCACGGTGGCGCCGATGTCTGAGTTCTGGACACGCCGCCCGATCCTGGAGCACATCTACCGCTACGCGCAGTCGACCGGCACCGGACCCTACGCGGTCCTCATCGGCGTGCTGGGCAACGTCATCGCATCCACCGACCCGGAACTACAACTCCCTGACGGCGGATCGCTGAACCTGGCGATCGCCTACGTCGGCCAGTCTGGTGCCGGGAAAGGACGCGCTGAACGCGCCGCGCAGCACGCCGTCAAGATCATCGGACCCGCCGACGAAGCACAACGGTGGTCGGTCGGTTCGGGCGAAGGCATGGCCGCACTGTTCGCGCCCGACCGCGAAGGCCACCAGGAGTGCCGCCGCGCCATCATCGACGTCTCCGAAGTCGACGGGCTCGCCGCCATCGCCAAGCGCCAAGGGTCGACGCTCATGTCGACCATCCGACAGGTGTGGTCCGGGGAGCCCATCGGGCAGCTGAACGCGGGCTCACGCCGCTACGCGCCCGCGCACAGCTACCGCGCGATCTTCGCTATCGGCGTGCAACCCGAGCGGGCCGGCGCGCTGCTCGACGACACCGCCGGGACCGCGCAGCGCGTCATCTGGCTACCGGTCTCCGACCACACCGCCCCGAAGGTCCGACCACCACGGCCGAACCCCCTGACTGTCGACGTGAACGGTATCGGCGGGCAGATCGAGATCCCGGACGAAGCTCAACGCGCCCTCGAGGAACACCGGTGGCACGTCCTCACCGAGTCCGGGGAAGTCGATCCGCTCGATGGACACGTGATGTTCACGCGCCTGAAAGTTGCCGCCGGTTTCATGCTGCTGCGCCAGGAGACGCACGAGATGAATGCCGAAGATTGGGAACTCGCCGGCATCCTCATGCGGCGATCTGCTCGCACCCGCGACCGGATTCAGGAGCAGCGCGGCGCGATCGCACGTCAGGCGAACCGGGCGAAGGCTCACGCGGCCGCCGAGCGAGACGAAGTGATGGGTGATCGCAAGCTGCAGCGCGCCAAGACCGCGGTGCTCCGGTGGATCGAACGTCACGGCCCGCAGACCGAGGGTGCGTTGGCTCGCCGCGCCCGATCGGACTGGCGATCCGATGTGCCGTCCGCGATTGAGGCTCTGATCGAAGACGGTGCTGTGCACGCGGTCTCGTCCGAGGACGCCCCAGACACTCCGGTCTATGCGATCACACAAGGGGTCCACGTGGACCCCCGGTCCACATCAGATAACCGCAGGTCAGAGCATGTGGACCCGAGGTCCACTGTGGACCCCCCCAGGTGAACAGCCAACCGCTGCCACCCCTCCACTACACGTGGCACGTGGCACAGGTGGCACAGGTCAGAAAGGCAATGAACATGCAGGTCAGAGCGCTACAGTCGCCACCCTCAGACCTGTGCCACCCGTGCCAGTGTCTACGCGCGAGGCACCACCGGGCGGAATCACCGCTACCACTCCAGGCATGACCGACCGTGTGACCGCAGCGCTCGCCGCAGCCGGAAAGGACAACCGCTGATGCAATCCCCGAACCCCGCCACCGACCGACTGCTCTACGCCGCCTGGGAAGCACGCACCAGCGCCGACTGGGTGACCGACACCGCAGGCGACCACGGCCACCACGACGACTGCTGCACGATCCCCCTCGACACCCTCGACAACGCGCGCGGTCTCCTCGTCGCAGCCCTCGCCGAGTTCACCACCTACAGCGACGGCCGCCCGATCCGCACCACCGTGGAAATCGAGTACGGGCACCGGTTCTCCTACACCTGGACACCCACCCCCGACCCACGGCCAGGCCCCATCGAACTATGCCGCGGCGAACTCGCACGCGACGACGCGCACCGCAGCAACGGCCGCTACATCATGTGGGCCTGGCCCGACCACTGCCAGCTGAAGGCGCAGCTGCTGACCCGACCCCGACTGCGCGTCGTCCACTGATGTACCACCCGCTCCTCGACGGCCCCGGCCCCATCCCACTGCTCGCCGCGATCTTCCACCGCCTGCCCTCACTCACCGACCCGGCCTGCACTGGGAAACACGAGTTGTTCGACACCGGGCCCGACACCACCGGCCGCCACGCCCAAGCCGTCGCGATCTGCCACACCTGCCCCGCCCTCGACGCCTGCACAGCCTGGGCAGACACCCTCACACCCCGAGAACGCGCCGAAATCGGCGTACTCGCAGCACAACCACCACCCCCGAAACCACCCACCAGAACCCGACGAAAGGCCCTCTCATGAGCGACCACCAGCTCCAGATCACCGCCACCGACCAAGCCCGCGCCCTCCGCCTCGTCCTCGCCGGCCTCGAACACGACCTCCAAGTCGCGACGGTCCTGT
>NZ_JBAQWU010000043.1:0-15009 GCF_049299075.1 Gordonia sp. (in: high G+C Gram-positive bacteria) | reverse complement strand
CCCGTATTGCCCCCACCCGTATTGCCCCCGCCACCGTTGACACCGGACACCCGCGAGACCAGCCACGTGCCGTTCTCCTTGACCATATCCAAGTCGAGCAGGAAGGCATTGCTGCCGCCCGCGGGCTGCAGTGCACTGGTGCCGGTGAGGGTGGCTGCGACGACGGTGCTCGCTGTGGAGGACGTGAACGACTCCACCATCACAGCGGTAACCTCCACTTTCACGTTCGCTAGCTGCGCTTCGGCGACCCACTTGACCATCTGCTCGGACTCGGCCTTCAGGCGATCGCTCGCCTCACCGGTGGTGCGCGGCACAATCTTGTCCTGGATCTGCTGGGCGGTCGTATTCGGGGCCATCATCGCCTCGAAGTAGTCCTGCACGAACGCCTGCGAGACGGTCTTGGACTCGCTGAAAGCGGCCAGCGTTCGCGACTGCGCCCAGGTCTTCCAGCCAAGGACCGCGACCGCGACCAGGACACCGACGACGACGAGCGCGGCCAGCACCCGCCAGAGCGACCGGGCAGTCACCGTGAACTCACGGCCCCCCGCCCGATCCTCGGTGGCGGTGGCCCTGCGCGCAGCCTTCACCGCAACCCCGGAATCGGCTGCCAGCGCGCCCTTCTTCTCCGCCACCGTCGCCGGGACCGTGGCAGTCACGTCGGGGTCAGTTTCGGGGTCAGGCGTTTCGGGGTCAGGCGTTTCGGGGTCAGGCGTTTCGGGGTCGTGCGGGAGCGAGTCTGAACTCATCTGTCCTTCAAAGGTTTGCGAATTACTTCTTCAGTGGCACCGTACGCGAATTCGGGTCAAAGCCCGGCGGCGGGTTGGCGGTGTCATCACCCTCGGGGCGCGGCGCGTTGATCGACCCGCGACGCTGCTGGTTCGGATCGTCGGTAACGCAGTACAAGTTCACCGGAACGCTGGACTCCAGGATCTGCGTCGGACGCGTCGGGGTCACCTGATAGTTGCAGTACGGACGCGCGTACAACGAGGCCATGGCCCACCAGGCGCCGTCATGGAACATCTTCGCCCCCTGCGCGCTGCCGTCGCGGATCGATGGCATCAGCACAGCCAGCGTCGGCGCGCGAAGCGCACCCTGCTGGGCAATGTCGATGAACTGGCCCATCACATCGGTGATCGGGTCGGTAATGGTATCCAGCGAACCGGTCAGGCTGGTCAGACGCGTGCCACCAGTGCCGAACAGCGTGCGCAGTTCCGCGTCCGCGGCCACCGCCCCGTTGATCAGTTCGGCACCGCCGTTCACCAAACGACCGAAGTCAGGCTGAATGTCGGCCGTCGTCTTCAGGATGGTGCCCGTGTTCTGAATCAACGCCGTAGTTTGCGGCATCACCCGGTACAGCTGCGCGAAGATCACCCCGCCAGAATTGAAGATCGACCGCAATTGGTTGGGCTGGTCGTCGTTCAGGGCAACCGACAGTTCACCGAGGGCCGACGACATCTTCTCGGTATCAATCTGCGAGATCAGGTCGAGACTCGACTCCAACAGCGTCGAGAAAGGCACCGTGACCTTGGTCTGTCCACTATCGATCTGGTCGCCGTCCTTCAGGAACGGACCGTCGTTGGTGTCCGGAATGATATCGACGTACTGCTCACCGGCCGCCGACAGGCCCAGTGCTGCAAACTGTGCGTTGCGATTGATCTGGTACTTCGAGTTCAACCGCACGGTGACGTCCACCGTCTTCGGCGTCACCTGAATGTGCTGGACATCGCCGATCTCGACGCCACGCAAGGCCACCTTCGACGTATTCTGCAGGCCACCAGAAATCGGGAACTTGATCAGCACCTCGTATCGGCTCTGCCAGGGACGCAGGTTCAGCGAGACGAACGCGAGGAACGACAGCGCCACCGCCATCACCGCGAACAGCCCCAGACAGCCAAGGAGGATCGAATGTTTACGCAGGAAGGCCATCATCGCGGTGCCCCGTTCGTCCCCTGGAGCCGGGCCAGGATGATTGCCAAGGTCTGCTGGAGCGTCGCCATGCCATTATCGAGGTCGGTCAGCTCGGGGAAGCGGGAGGCCGAGTCGAAGCCGACGCCCGGGGTCAGCCAGTACAGTTTGGCCGCCACGGTAGCCGCGCTGCCCGGGGTGGATCCCTTCCACTTCGGGTTGAGTTCGAAGACCCGCTGCATCAACGGCCCCAACTGCGGCGCCGTCTTATTCAGCGCATTCGTCACCGTGGCCAGGTGCGTGAACAGCGAGATCAGGTCGCCCTGACGCTGGTTCAAGAAGTCTGTCGTCGCCGCGGTGACTTCGTTGGACTTGCCCAGCGTTTCCAGGATGAGACCCAGATCGTTGTTGATCGAATTGATCGCCGGGGGAAGCTTGTTGACGCTGGCCGCAATCTGCTCCCGTCCCGCCGCTAACTGCGCGGTCAACACCTGGGTGTTCGCCATCGCCCTGTCCACTTCGGCCGAGTTCTGGTTGAACCGAGAGATCGCCGTCGTGAAGCCGTTGATTGCGCCCTGCAGATCGACAAACTGCCCCTCGGCGCCGATCGCAATGGACAACTCGTCGAAGATCCGTTGCAGTGAGGCCACCGAACCGGAGTCCACCTGCGCAGTCATCGAGATCAGCAAATCCTCCACCGTCGCCGCCGCCGACGTCGGTCCAGTCAACTGCATACCGGGCTGCATATAGCCCGAGGTGGCGTTCTTCGGCTCCTGAAGCGCCACAAAGACGTCGCCGAGTGGTGTCGCCTGCCGCAGTTCAGCACCGGAACCTACCGGAACCTTCGCCGAGGTGGAGATACGCATCTGAACGATCGCCTTATAGTTCTTGGCCATGATTCCGACGACCTCGCCTACGTCGCTGCCGTTGAGGCGAACCTTCGCCTGGCTCGGGAGGTTGAGCGCGTTGTCGAACTCCGCGGACAACTCGTAAGTGTCTCCGAGACCGCCCGGTGAGGGCAGCGGGATCTGCTCGACGGTGATGCCCGGCAACGCTCCGCAGGCGGTGAGACTCACCGCGGTCACCAGCGCGACTGCCGCCGTCGCCGCCTTTTTGATCGTCATCATTTCTTGCTCAGCTCCAGCAGGGTCGAGAAGACACCGAGGTCTGGCCCGAAATCGGTGAGCTGGCCGGTGCGGCAGCCGTTCTTCTGCAGGTTGATCGCCTCGCAGAACCGGCTGAGCATTTCATTGTCCAGCAACGACTTGTCCAGCAGCACTTGGGCACGCCATGCGCCCTGTTCGGCCGAGACCGAATTGGCCAGGTTCTGGAACAGCAACGGACCCATGTCAATGGTGTCGACCAGTTGTCGTGAGTAATCAGACAGGTTGGCCGCCAGCGAAGCCAGATTCGTCATCGACGACGACACCGTGCCAGCGTTGCCTTCCAGGAAGGCCGCGGTATTCTCCAGAGTCTGGTTGACGTTAGCGAGGGTGGCCTGCAGGCCGACGCTTTCGTCTCCGAGTAGCTCGGAAACCTGGGTCACAGAGTTCGAGAAAGCCAGCATTTTCGGATAATTGGCCACGAGCGCATCGGTGAGGATTCCGGCGTTCTTAATCACTTCACCGATCCCGTCGGCGTTCACCGCACCGGTCTTACCGGCCTTCTCCAGCGCGGTCAGCGCTTCGCGCAGTCGTTCGCCGTTACCGTCGGCGATGCCCGCGGTGATGTCCACCAGGTCGGCGATCGGCCGATCCCCGCCCTCGGTGCCCTTGAGGTTGGCCACGAGGTCGTTGATCGACTCGAACAGCGTGCCGATCTCCACCGGCGAGGCCGTGTGGGCCAAGGTTCCACCGTGCGGCAGCGTATCGCCTTTGGTGTACACCGGGGTTAGCTCGATGTGCCGGGTGGTGACAATGGATGTGTTGACGATCGCCGCAGTCGCGTCGGCCGGAATCGTGATGTTGCTGTCGACAGCAAGTTCGACGCGGACCCGTGTCCCCTCCGGGTGGAGCGCGGTGATGCGTCCCACCGGCATACCCAGCACCGCAACGTCATTACCCTCGTACAGGCCAGCGGCACTGTCGAAGTAAGCGGTGTACGTGGTCATGTTGCCGACTGCGGTGCGCCAGCTGGTCGGGACCAGGGAACACCCACTCAGTCCGAGCGCACCGACCGCGGTCAGTGCGGTGGCGGCGAGCACGCGGCGCCACCGTCTATTTCCGGTCAGCATCCGTCCACCACCCGTGCCTTGCAGAGCCAGTTGTCCGGAAAAAGACCCCACGGCAAGTAGTCGTTCGCGTAGGGACCGTCGCCGGTCAGATTCGATATCGCTCGCGCCGTCACCGGCAGAACATCCAGCAGGGCACGCAAGTTGTCACGATTTTTTTCCAGCCCCTGACTGATCGTGTTCAGGTTCAGCATGATCGGCGCGAACTGATTCTCGTTGTTGGCCGCCAGCGTTTGCGCCTGCGTCATCAGGCTGGCCAGACCGTCGAGCATCCGGGTCACCAGCGCCTCGCGGGCGACGATCTTGCCGGCCAGCTGGGCGCCCTGCCCGACGATGATCGACAGCTGCTGCTGACTACCGGTTACCTGGTTGGTCACCTCGCGGGAGTCGGTGATCAGCTGGTTGATCTGATCGCCGCGGTTATTGATGACCGCCGACATCTGAGTCAGCGCGTCCAGTGCCTGCCCGGCGACCTCCGGAACACCGGTCAACTGCTTGTTCAGTCCGTTGAGGCTGGCAGCCAACTGCGCATCGTCGACCTCGGCGAGAATCGGGACGCCGGCCTCCAACGTCTTCTGCAAGTCGTAGGGCACTTCCGTCTTCGGGATCACCCCGTTGACGGCCGGACCATCACCGTCACCCGGAGACACCTCCACGAAACGCTGACCGAGGAGCGTCGACATCTTGATGATCGCGACGCCGGTGTTAGTCACCTTCACATCGTTGTCGACGCGCATGGTGACCGTGACCCGGTCGCCGGTGAGCTCAGTCTTGGTGACCTCGCCCTTGTCGATGCCAGCGACGCGAACTTTGTCGCCGGGGCGCACGCCTCCGGCGTTGGTGAACTGCCCGGTGTAATTGGTCTTACCAATACCCAAACTGCTGAAGCCGACCACGGCAATCAGCACCGCAATGATCGTGACCGAACCGATCAAGCCGTACCAGAGGTAGCGGCGATCGCCCCAAGACTGACGCAGAGCCTTCTTCATTACTGACACACCACCGAATGCTGTTTGCCGCCGATCATTCCGAGCAGGCCCGGCGGAAGGAATACATTACCGAACGAAATATCCAGTTCACAGGTGTAGATGTTCAGGTACGCACCCTGGCTCATCACCATCGGGAAATGTGCCAGAAAGTCCGGCAGCACTTCGGCCGCCTGGTCCAGTGTGCTGCCGATACCGATCAGCCGGGTGGTCGCGCTCTGCGCCGAACTACTGGCCGCCTTGAGCGACTGCTGGCTCTGCGCAAGGACCGTGCCAAATCCGGCGGCGGTGCGGCCGATCAGGTCCACGGACTTACCGAAAGCTGCCGAATTGCTGTTCAACCCTTCGACGAGTTTCGCCGTGTTGTCCAAGAGCACCGACACTTGATCGCCCTGGGCGGCGAGCTCCCGCATGACCACCGACAAGTTGTTGATGATGCCACCGAGCACCTCGTCGCGGTCGGCCATATCCGAGGCAACCTGCCCCACCTGCGTGATCGTGTTGCTCAGCGAGATCGCATCACCTTCCTGGAAGGTGTTGATCAGGCTCATCGTCAGGCTGTTGACCTGCTCGGCGGTCATCGTCTCAAATACCGGCTGGAAGCCGCCAAGCAGGCGGGTCACATCGAATGAATTGACGCCCGGAAGCGGGAGCGCGCTCCCCTTCCCCAATGGTGCCTGCTCCTGGCCGGAATCGAGCGTCAACGCGAGGTACCGCTGACCGATCAGGTTCTGGTACCGAATGGCGGCTTCGGTGTTGGTGTACATGTTCTGCGCGGTGAGGACGTCGAACCCGACCTCAGCCTTGTTCTCCACCAGCGTGATCGACTCGACGCGACCCACCCGCACACCGGCCATGCGGACGTCGTCGCCGACCGCCAGACCCGAGGCATCCCCGAATGTCACCCGATAGTCACCGGTCTTACCATCAAGAGTCCGTTCCAAGGTCGACCAGATCAAATAGGTCATGAACAAGGCGACCACTGCGAAAGCCAGAAAGCCGATGAGCGGCTTACGCAGGCTTGCTGACGGCTGGCTCATCAGTTCCCTCCCGGCGATGTGGTAGCGGCCGACGGTTTGGCCGCCGAAGGTTTGGCCGCCGAAGGTTTAGCCGCCGAAGGTTTAGCCGCTGAGGGTTTGGCGGGCTGCGCTGCCGAGACCAGCGGGCCGAGCATGAGTAGCTCGGCCGCGGTGGGCTCACGACCCAGGGCCGCGCGCAGCGTCGCGATGTCTTGTGCAGTGGGCACTTGGGCGCTCACGGTGCGCCGTGGCATGGTGTCGGCCGGATAGATGCGCAGCGGACCTGACATGGTGGGGCCGGTGCCGGTGCCCGGGCCGACACAGCCGGGACCGCGTAGCTGCCCGTAGGGCCCGCCGTCGTACACCGGGCAGTTCTGCCGGGTGTACATCTCGAACGGCGAAAAGCTGATGCCGAGGTTCAGTTGCACCTTGCCATTGGTGCCGGTGAATACGCCGAGCACCCGGCCGGCGAGCACGTACAACTCGTGTATCGCCTGCGGCAGGGAGTCGGGTTCGTACACGACGGCCCCGAGCATGGTGTTCAGATCGCCGACCAGATCAATTCCGCCGGACCCGTTCTTGGCGAACATCGTCTGGGTCTGGTCCAGCAGGCCCTGACCGGAAGAAAGCAGCGCCGTCAGGTTCGCCTGGTTCTCCGCGATTGTCATCGCCGGGACGACACTCTTACCGAGGGTGTCAAGCAGTTGCGGCATCGATTTCGACATACCGGTGACGGCGGCGTTGAAATTCGCGAAACCCGAGGGCGCGCCCGCGGGGAACTGTGCGTTGATGTTCTTGAAGTAACTGTCGAGCACCGGCAGGAAGGTGCTGAACGCGGCGCCGCCACCTTGGAGTGCGTCAGCAATAGTGCCGAGCACCATGCCGAGATCCTCGGGCGGGACCGCGCTGAGCAGTTCCCGCAGCTCGTTCTGGGCGTCTTGCAGTCGGATGGTGTCGGCGTCGGTAGCCGCCGGGATCACGTCGCCGCTCGCCAGTCCCGGGCCCGCCAGTGCGGATTCTTCGGTCGGCCGGATCAGCTCCACTGAGTTGACACCGAACAGGTTCGCCGGGACTGTGCGGGCCGACGTGGCCGCCGGAATGCCGGCGGCTTGAGCGGAGTCCAGGTTGATATTGACGTTCTTCACCGGGCCAGCGCTGCCATTGCCCTTCCGCTGGACATTGACCACCGAACCCACAATGAAGCCGTTGTAACGGACATCGGCACCCGGAATCAGACCGTCACCCACATCAGTCAGTTCGGCGACGACGCCCGTGTAGCTGTCGAACTTGCCCTGATACCGCATGATCAGGAGCGCAAAAACCACGGCGGCGACCGCCAGCAGTGCCACACCGCGCCAGAAGTACGCGATCGCCGACGGATCTCGGCCGCCGGTATCAACTCGAACCATTCTCAGTTACCCCGAAATCTTGATTCCCGATGTGGTGCCCCAGACCACCAGCGTCATGATCAGGCTGGCAAAAACGATCACGATGATCGTCAACCGGATGGCGTGTCCTGCGGCGACACCGACGCCTTCAGGACCACCCGAGGCGAAGTAGCCGTAGTAACACTGGATGAAGGTCGCCAATAGTACGAAGACGACGACCTTCACGAAGGACCAGAACATGTCCGAACTCAGCATGAACTGCTGGAAGTAGTGCAGGTAGGTGCCCGCGCCCTGACCGCTCTGGAGCTGGAACATCACCTGTGCGGCGATGTAGTTCGCGGACAACGCCACCGCGTACAACGGCACGATGGACAGAACCGCGGCCGCCATGCGGGTGGTGACCAGGTACGGCAGCGGGCGGATGGCGATGGCCTCGAGAGCGTCGATCTCCTCACTGATCCGCATCGATCCGAGCTGCGCGGTGAAACGACAGCCGGACTGTGCGGCGAACGCGGTGGCGGCCAGCAGGGGCGCAATCTCACGCGTGGTAGCGAAAGCCGACAATGCGCCGGTCACCGGCGACATGCCGAGCAGGTTCAGCGCAGTGTATCCCTCGATACCGACGGTGGCGCCACCCATGATGCCGAGGATCACCATGACGCCGACCGTGCCGCCGCCAACGACGATGGAGCCGTTGCCCCACGCCACGTCGGCCAGCAGTCGCCAGACTTCCTTCCGATAGTGCCGGAAAGTGATGGGCGCCAGCCCGATCGATTTCAGCAGGAAGGTGATGAGGTGGCCCATCCCGACGATCGCATCGCGTGGGCCAGTCCACAGCTTCCCCAACCAGCCGAGCGGCCGGAGGAGGGGTGCGGTATACCGGGAGGCAGTCACCTCACACCACCTTCGCCGGGACGACGAGCGCGAACACCTGGGTCAGCACGACATTGACGGTGAACAGCAGGATCACCGAGTTGACCACCGCAGCATTCACCGAGTTGGCGACGCCAGCGGGACCGCCGCTGGTGTTCAACCCACGGTCGCAGGAAACGATCGCCACGATGGCACCGAATATCACCGCTTTGACGAGGGCGAATATCAGGTCTGGTGTGCCCGCGAACGAGGCGAATGTTCCCGTATAGCTGCCCGCGGTACCACCCTGCATATAGACGTTGAACACGTAGCCGGTGATGAAGCCGACGAAGCAGACGAAGCCGCAGAGCAGGAAACTGACGACCATGGTGGCCAGCAGTCGCGGCGAGATCAGCCGTTCGACCGGGTTGACGCCCATCACCTTCATGGCGTCGATCTCGTCGCGGATGGTGCGCGATCCAAGGTCGGCGGCGATGGCCGAGCCGATCGCACCGGCCATGATGAGCGCGGTGACCAGCGGGGCGCCCTGCCGGATGACGCCCAGGCCGGTAGCCGCACCCGCGAACGAGGTGGCACCGATCTGCCCGGCGATGTTGGAGACCTGGATCGAGACGATTACCCCGATCGGGATGGCCACCAGGAGTGTCGGGAAAACCGACGTGGACGTCATGAACGCACACTGACGAACAAACTCGGCAAACGGGAACCGCCCCTTGGCGATGTCAGTGATGAGAACTTTGAAGACCTCAACGAACATCGCCAACTGCCGACCGAAGGTGTCAAAAGACTTTGTGATGTGCTCTGCCCACCACTTGCCGATCCCGGAATCTGTCCAGCGTGCTGGCTTACGAACCGGCGCCACGGCGACGTCGACTGCGTCGGTGCTCACTCCCCCGCCTTCACTCGTCGTCTACTCATCGCGCTCTGGGGGCCGATCGATCGTGACCCATGAGTAGGAATGGTACGTCACAGCGTCGGAAGCATGTGGCAGGCCTCACGATTTGCTGAGAATGGCCTTTAACTGGACCGTGATCCGCTTCATCGATTTCGAGGCCCTCCCCCTTGTTCAGGCCGCTAACCTGCCGCGTTAGCGAAAAAGGGCGAAGCGGGCGAGGTGCCACTGGTGCGGGACTGTTGCTCGCATGAGTGAACAATAGTGCGCCCCGCAGGCGAGGACGATAGGCAAGCAGCACCGAATCGGGGACCTGCGCAGCCGGACAGAGCGGGTCACGTGAGGTACTCGTACGCGGCGGTGCCGGGTTCGAGGAGCTCGACGTCCAGTCGGGAGTGCGCCATCCGGTCCATGAGGGCAGTGAAAGTAGCGCGGTCGCCGAGTTCGACGCCGACCAGCGCGGCACCGGTTTCCCGGTCGTTGCGCTTGACGTACTCGAAGAGAGTGATGTCGTCGTCCGGGCCGAGGACCTCGTCGAGGAAGCGGCGCAGCGCACCGGGCTCCTGCGGAAAGTTCACCAGGAAGTAGTGCTTGAGTCCACGGTGTACCAGTGACCGCTCGATGATCTCGCCGTAGCGGGAGACGTCGTTGTTGCCGCCGGAGACCAGCGCGACCACGGTCGCACCGGCAGGCAGTGTCAACTCGGCCAGCGCGGTCGCCGCCAACGCACCTGCGGGCTCGGCGATGATGCCTTCGTTCTGGTACAACTCCAGCATCGTCGAGCAGATCGCCCCCTCGTCGACATGCGTGATGGTGACGCTGCCCGGAACCAGATCGATCTGCTCTTTGCCGATCACCGGCACCTGCGGGACTCCGGCGATCTCGGCGAACACCGGATGGTCGACAACGCGCGCACCCGCGGCGGCCAAGACCCGGTGCCCCAGTCCGCCGATCCGTTTGACGGCGGCCCCATCCACGAAGTGGTCGATCTGCGGCAAGGTGTACGGCTCCCCCGCTACCAGCGCCGCTCCAAGCGACACCGCACCGGCCGGTTCGACGCCGACGATCGCGGTGCTCGGGTGCACGGCCCGCAGGTAAGTGACGATCCCAGCCAGGCAGCCGCCACCGCCGACCGGCAGTACGACGATGTCGGGCGCACAACCGAGCTGATCGAGAATCTCCAGTCCGATGGTGCCCTGTCCGGAGGCGGTGCGCGGATCGTCGAAGGCATGAATCCAGGTGGCCCCGGTGCGGAGCACATCGGTTTGGGCCGCCGCGGCCGCGGCATCGTAGGTGTCACCGACAGCGAGCAGCTCGATGAACTCTTTTCCGTGCCAGGAGATGCGGTCGCGCTTCTGCTTCGGCGTCGTAGTCGGCACGTAGATGCGGCCCGGCACGCCCATTGCACGGCAGGCATAGGCGACGCCCTGCGCGTGATTGCCGGCGCTCGCGGCCACGACTCCAGCGGCCAGCTCGTCGTCGGTCAGTTGCGCCATCACGTTGTAGGCGCCGCGGATCTTGTAGGACCGCACCGATTGCTGGTCTTCGCGCTTGAGGTACACCGAGGCGCCGGTGGACTCGGAGAGCCGCGGGCACGGATCGAGCGGCGTCGTCACGACGACGCCGGTCAACCGTTCGGCCGCACTGGTAATGGTGGCCAGATCGAGGCCAGGAACGACGGTGTGGTCAGCGGCGGGCGTGGTGGTCACACGCTCTATCGTCCCACCGCGGGTGCAGCGCTGCGCGCTCACCCCACCAGACGAGGAGCACCGTGGCCGCACCGACCCATACGGCTACCGCTCCGGTGCCGCCCAGCGCCAGGACCAGGACGACCGCCGCCAGTCCAGCCAGGAGCGCATGCACCTTGTATACGGGCCACGCCACGCCGAAGACGTCTACGGATGCCTGCGCCCGCGACCGGCGGCAGACATCGGCACCGAAGACATCGTTCAGGGTGGTCATGACCTTGATCATACATGACCCGCGATAGATTCTTCGGGTGGCCGAATTCTGATATTCAGTGAACCGATTCAGCGCACTTCGCCTCGGAGATCACGTCAGACAGCTGGGCCCGAGCAGCGCCTTCAGATCGCCCATCAGTGCCGACGACGGGGTCACCCGCAGCGCATCGGTGAGCAGCAGGCGCGTCTGATTGCGTTCGCTCACCAGAGTCACATGCACATCCGAGGTACCCGGATGCCGGGTCAGCACCTGTTTAAGGGACGCGACTTTGGCTGGCGTGCAGGCACGCGCCTGCAACGTCAGGTTCAGCGGCCTGGTGGTCCCCACCGCGGCAAGGTCGGGGACGGCGAGGTCGTTGGCGCTGATCATCACCGAATCATCGCGCTTGTTGACGCGAGCGCGCACCAACACGATGTTGTCGACCGTCAGATCCATTCCGAAAGCCACATAGGCTCGCGGGAAGAAGTAGACCTCCACCCCGCCGACCATGTCTTCGAGGGTGACCGCGGCCCACGGCTCACCCTTCTTATTCACCCGGCGGGTGACCGAGGAGATGATGCCGCCCAGCGTGATCTGCGCGCCGTCGCCCACCTGCTCTTCCAACAACTGTGTGATCGAGGTATCGGTCTGCGCGGCCAGCGCGTGCTCCACCCCGGCCAGCGGGTGACCGGAGACATACAGGCCCAGCATGTCGCGCTCGAGGGCCAGCTTATGTTTGGAGTCCCACTCCTCGGCGGGCACCTTGACCGCAAACACCTCGCCGATCGATTCGTCCGCGCCGCCCATGTCACCAAAAAGGTCGAACTGCCCCCTCGCCTCGGCCTTCTTAGTACCGACCACCGAGTCGACGGCGTCGGCGTGCACCAGGAACAGCCCTTTGCGCGGATGGTCCAGCGAATCGAAGGCACCGGCCTTGACCAACGATTCGGTGACCTTCTTATTGCAGGCGGTCACGTCGATCTTGGCCAGATAGTCCGAGAACGTCGTGAACGCGCCCTTAGCTTCCCGGGACGCAATGATCGACGCCACCACTCCGCTGCCGACATTGCGGATGGCCGCCAGCCCGAAACGGATGTCCTGGCCCACAGCGGCGAAGTCCGCGCGCGAAGCGTTGACGTCCGGCGGCAGCACCGTGATGCCCATCTTGCGGCAGTCCGCGAGGTAGATCGCCGACTTGTCCTTATCGTCGCCGACAGAAGTGAGCAGACCGGCCATATACTCAGCCGGATAGTTGGCCTTGAGATACGCCGTCCAGAAAGAGACGAGGCCGTACCCGGCTGCGTGCGACTTATTGAATGCGTAGCCGGCGAACGGGAGCACCGTGTCCCACAGGGCAGTGATGGCTGCCTGGGAGAAGCCATTCTTGATCATTCCCTCGGCGAAGCCGCCGTAGGCTTCGTCGAGGATCTCCTTCTTCTTCTTACCCATGGCACGACGCAGCAGGTCCGCTTCGCCGAGGCTGTACCCGGCCACCTTCCGGGCGATCGCCATGATCTGCTCCTGGTAGACGATCAGGCCGTAGGTCTCGGCGAGAATATCCCGCAGCGGCTCCTCCAGCTCCGGGTGGATCGGCTTGATCTCCTCCAGCCCGTTCTTCCGGCGCGCGTACGAATGGTGCGCACCGACATCCATCGGACCCGGGCGGTACAGCGCCAGCACGGCGACGATGTCTTCGAAACCGGTCGGCTGCATCATCTTGAGCAGTTCACGCATGCCCGCACCGTCGAGCTGGAACACACCCAGCGTGTCACCGCGTGCCAACAGCTCGTAGGTCGGCTCATCCTCGAGTGGCAGTTTGTCGAGGTTAATGTCCTCGCCACGGTTGGCTTTGATGTTGTCGATCGCATCGCCGATGACCGTCAGGTTGCGCAGCCCCAGAAAGTCCATCTTCAGCAGGCCGATGGCCTCGCATGACGGATAATCCCACCCGGTGATGATCGCGCCGTCCTGCGCACGCTTCCACACTGGAATCGCATCGGTCAGCGGATCACAGGACATGATCACCGCGCAGGCATGCACGCCGGCGTTGCGGATCAGGCCTTCCAACCCGAGCGCCGTCTGGTAGATCTGCTTGACTTCGGGATCGGTCTCGATCAGCGTCCGAACCTCGGCCGCCTCGGCGTAGCGCTCATTCGCCGGATCGGTGATACCGGCGACGGTGATGTCCTTCGCCGCGACCGGCGGCGGCAACGCCTTGGCGATACGGTCGGCGATCGCATAGCCGGGCTGACCGAACTGGACGCGCGCGGAGTCTTTGATCGCGGCTTTGGTCTTAATGGTGCCGAAGGTGATCACCTGGGCGACCTTGTCGCTGCCCCACTTCTCGCTCGCGTAGCGGACCATCTCACCGCGGCGGCGATCGTCGAAGTCGATATCGATATCGGGCATCGAGACGCGCTCGGGGTTGAGGAATCGCTCGAACAGCAGCCCGTGCGGGATCGGATCGATATTGGTGATGCCCAGCGCCCAGGCCACCAACGAACCCGCGGCGCTACCGCGGCCCGGACCGACGCGGATACCGACGTCCAGCGCGTGCGCGATCAGGTCACCGACCACCAGAAAGTAGGCCGGGAAGCCCATCTGATTGATCACCTGAAGTTCGTACGCGGCGCGTTCGGCGTAGGCGGCAGGCACCGGCCCGCCCTCGAACCGGCGCGTGAGCCCCTCGGCAACTTCCCGTTCGAGCCACGTCTCCTGGGTATACCCGTCGGGCACCGGGAAAATCGGCATGCGATCGCGGTGGGTGAAGACGTCCGCGTACGACCCGATGCGCTCACCGATCTCGACGGTGTTGTCGCACGCGCCGGGCACCACGTCGTCCCACAGCGCGCGCATCTCGTCGGCCGACTTGAGGTAGTAGCCGTCGCCGTCGAATTTGAAGCGCGTCGGATCCGACAGCGTTTTACCTGTCTGCACGCAGAGCAGCGCCTCATGCGCGGCGGCGTGATCGCGGGTGACGTAGTGGCAGTCGTTGGTGACCAGGGGCTTGATGCCGAGTTTGCGGCCGATGTCGAGCAGCCCATCACGCACCCGCTGCTCGATCTCCAGCCCGTGCTCCATCAACTCCAGGTAGAAGTTGTCTTTGCCGAAGATGTCCTGCCATTTGGCGGCGGCTTCCAGCGCCTCAGTCTCCTGACCGAGTCGCAGCCGGGTCTGCACCTCCCCCGACGGGCAGCCGGTCGTGGCGATAATGCCCTGAGCATGCGCGGCGATGATCTCGGCGTCCATACGCGACCACTTGCCCAGCTGACCCTCGATCGACGCGAGCGAGGATAACCGGAACAGATTCCGCAGACCCGTCGCATCCTCGGCCACCATCGTCATGTGGGTGTACGCACCCGAACCGGAGACGTCGTCACCCTTCTGGTCTCGACTGCCCCACAGCACCCGCTTGGTGTTGAACCGCGATTCCGGCGCGATGTACGCCTCGATTCCGATAATCGGCGTGATGTCGTGCTTGATCGCGGTGTTATAGAACTCGCTCGCCCCGAACATATTGCCGTGGTCGGTCATCCCGATCGCGGTCATCCCCAGCCGCTTGGCTTCGGCGAACAGCGGCGACACCTTGGCCGCACCGTCGAGCATCGAATACTCCGTGTGATTGTGCAGGTGAACGAACGATCCAGACACTGCGAACTCCCTCACCAGATACCACGGATGTCTTCTCCCGCCGCGGCAGGGAGAAGGAACGACTCCACTGTAGGCCGACCCCCCGACAGTCCCCAGTCGGCTCGCCCGGGTGTGACCGATGAGG
>NZ_JBAQWU010000042.1:0-3586 GCF_049299075.1 Gordonia sp. (in: high G+C Gram-positive bacteria) | reverse complement strand
GCCCACTGCTGATCGCCATCGTGGCCGGCATCGTCGTGGGGAATGCGCGCCCGCTCGGCCCGCGGTACACGCCCGGGCTGGCGATCGCCTCGCGGCAGGTGCTGCGCGTGGGAGTGGCGCTCCTCGGACTGCAGCTGGTGTTCGGCGAGATCTTCGGCCTCGGGGCCGGGGTGCTCGTCCTGATTGTGGCGACCGTGGGGCTGAGCCTCGGTGGGTCGTGGTGGATCGGACGACTACTCGGTGTACGCCGCGAGCAGCGCTTACTGATTGCCTGCGGAACGTCGATCTGCGGTGCGGCGGCCGTCGCGGCGGTCGCCGGATCGAGCGATTCCGACGACGACGATGTGGCGACCGCGATCGGAACCGTGGTGGTCTTCGGGACGGTCCTGATGGGGCTGATCCCGCTCTCGGTGCAGGTATTCGGACTGGGGCCGGACGTCGGTGGCATCTGGGTGGGCGCGGCCATTCACGAGGTGGCGCAAGTGGTCGCGGCTGGCGGGGCGATCGGCTCGGGCGCACTGGCCGTTGCGGTGGTCGTGAAGCTCGGACGCGTGCTGATGCTGGCTCCGGTGCTGACGGTGATCAGCGTGCGGCAGCGCGCGTCGTCATCGTCGGGACCGCGTCCGCCGTTGGTTCCGCTGTTCATCGTCGGGTTCCTCGGGTGCGCCGCCGTCCGCTCGGCCCAGGTGCTGCCCGCGCCGGCGCTCCTGGCGGCCGGTCAGGTGCAGGTCGCGCTCCTGAGTGCCGCCATGTTTGCTCTCGGCGCGGGCGTCCGACTCGCCGCACTGCGCGCCGTGGGTCCGCGCCCCATCGCGCTCGGCGCACTCGGTGCGGCCTGGATCGCCGCGGTGGGTCTGGTGGGCGCCCTGCTACTGGCCTGATAAGCAGGGAGTATCGGCCACGCGCCCGACGACGACCGGGGCGATGGCGTAAACCTGAGGGCATGAACGATCCTGCGGGCATGAACGCGCCGCTGCCCGTCGCTATCGAACCCGCGCCCGATCCGCACCTGGTCGACGCGGTCGAGTCCAGTGGGGGCACCGTAGTGACGCTCGATCGCGCGCGGGCGCTGGTGTGGCACGGCCCGCCGCACGACTTCCCGAACCTCCCCGATGCGGTGGAATGGGTGGCGCTGCCGTTCGCGGGGATCGAGGCGTACTACACCTCGGGGGCGATCGACGACCGCCGATTGTGGACCAACGCCTCGGGCTTCTATGCCAGAGGCTGCGCCGAACACGCCCTCGCCCTGCTACTGGCCGGACTGCGTCAGATCAATACGTCGCTCATGCTCGGCTGGAACACCGACGTGATCCCGCCCGCGGTGCGCAGCCTGCATGACGCCACTGTCGCGATCATCGGCGCCGGCGGTATCGGCCGGGAACTCGCGCCGCGGCTGGCAGCGTGTGGTGCCACGGTTCTCGCGGTCAACAGGTCCGGGACGCCGATCGACGGCGCCGACCGCACCGTGCCGTCCACCGAGATCGAGGACGTGCTCGCTGCCGCCGACCACGTGGTGCTCGCTGCGCCGTCGACAGCGCAGACGCATCACCTGATCAACGACCGCACCCTGGCACTACTCAAACCGCACAGCTGGATCGTGAACGTCGCCCGCGGCGAACTGATCGATCAGGCGGCGCTTGCCCGCGCGCTGCGCGCCGGGACCATCGCCGGGGCGGCGCTCGACGTCACCGACCCCGAACCGCCATCCGACGACGATCCGCTGTGGGCCCTGCCGAACGTGATCATCACGCCGCATATCGCGAACCCGACGCCGGGCCTGACCCGCGAGATGGCGCCGTTTCTCGCCGAGAATGTGCGACGCTTCATCGCCGGTGACCCGCTGATCTCCGTCGTCGATCCGGCCCGCGGGTACTGATCGGTGTTATGCGCCGAGGTCGGCGCCGGTCTGCGGGGGCGAGGCGGCCAACGCTGTCTGCTCGTCGTCGGTAAAAACGCGCGCGCGGGAGAGAAAGCGCACGCCCTCGGGGGCTTCGAGGGAAAAACCCGCACCGCGGCCAGGCACCACGTCGATGATCAGCTGGGTGTGCTTCCACACGGTGAATTGCTCACCGCTGATCCACACCCGGACCGACGGCAGCGGATCGGGCAACTCGAGCTCCCCGACCAGCACATCACGCTGTCCGATGCGGTAGTCGCCGACCGGATAACACATGGGAGCCGAGCCGTCGCAGCACCCGCCGGACTGATGCATCATTAGCGGCCCGTGCAGTTCGGTCAGTTTGGTCAGCAGTGCACGGCCGTCCTCGGTCGCGGTGACCCGCTCCGGTGCGGTGATGTCAGACATCGTCGTACTCCTCTCTCGATCCCCCAACGCGAATGCGCCCCGGAGCGTGAACTCCGGGGCGCGGTCGGTGTTTAGAAGAAGCCCTTCGGCTCACCCGCGTAGCCGACCAGCAGCGCCTTGGTCTGCTGGTAGTGCGAGAGCATCATCAGGTGGTTCTCGCGGCCGATACCGGAGCTCTTGTACCCGCCGAAGGCGGCGTGCGCCGGGTAGTCGTGGTAGGTGTTCGTCCACACCCGGCCGGCCTGGATATCGCGGCCCGCCCGGTAGGCGACGGTGCCGTTACGGCTCCACACGCCGGCGCCCAACCCGTAGAGGGTGTCGTTGGCGATGGAAATGGCGTCGTCGTAGTCGGTGAAGCTGGTGACCGCGAGCACCGGTCCGAAGATCTCCTCCTGGAAAATCCGCATATCGTTACGGCCCCGGAAGACGGTCGGCTGGATGTAGTAACCGCCAGCCAGGTCGCCGTCGAGATGCTCCACATCGCCGCCGATGAGCACCTGTGCGCCCTCGTCTCGGCCGATCGTCAGATACGACTTGATCTTCTCGAACTGGTCGCTGGAGGCCTGCGCGCCCATCATCGTGTCGGTGTCGAGCGGATTGCCCCGCTTGATCTTGCCGACCCGCTCGACGGCCTGCTCCAGGAAGTCCTCGTAGATACCTTCTTGAATCAGCGCGCGGCTCGGGCAGGTGCAGATCTCGCCCTGGTTGAGCGCGAACATGCTGAAGCCCTCGAGGGCGCGCTGCAGGAAGCCGTCGTCGGCGCTCATCACATCGTCGAAGAAGAGGTTGGGGCTCTTACCGCCGAGCTCCAGGGTCACCGGGATCAGGTTCTCCGAGGCGTACTGGGCGATCAGCCGGCCGGTGGTGGTCTCACCGGTGAAGGCGATCTTCCGGATGCGGTTGCTGGAGGCCAGCGGCTTGCCCGCCTCCACGCCGAAGCCGTTCACGACGTTGATCACGCCAGCCGGCAGGACCTCGCTGAGCAGGCTCATCAAGTACAGGATGGACGCCGGGGTCTGTTCGGCTGGCTTGAGTACCACGCAGTTGCCTGCGGCCAGCGCCGGAGCGAGCTTCCAGACGGCCATCAGGATCGGGAAGTTCCACGGGATGATCTGCCCGACCACGCCGAGTGGCTCATGGAAGTGGTAGGCGACGGTGTTCTCGTCGATCTCGGAAATGCCGCCTTGCTGGGCGCGGATAACGCCAGCGAAGTAGCGGAAGTGGTCGATGGCGAGCGGGATGTCGGCGGCCAGGGTCTCGCGGACAGCCTTGCCGTTTTCC